>JACPVN010000473.1 GCA_016191715.1 Ignavibacteriota bacterium
CGTCAAGTTTTCCATTCGTTCTCACTCCACTGCACACATCAACACCAAACGGTTGAACTTGTTGAATTGCTTCGCCAACATTTTCCGGCTTCAATCCTCCGGCGAGAAAAACCGGAACACTGACCGACGCTCTTATTTTCTTGCTGATGTTCCCATCATGAACTTTTCCTGTGCCGCCAAGTTCTTTCACGGTTAGTGATGGGTTTCCTGAATCGAGTAGCAGAGCATGAACATGAGGTGCTACAATTTGTGCTTCTTTTATTGATGATTCATCCTGAACATGAATTACCTACACAATGCGAATGCCGGGCATTGCTTGTTGTAGTTTTGAATATTCTTCAATCGGAAAAGCATCCACAAGTTGAATTGTGTTCACTCGTGTTCGTCTCTGTTGTTCAATGACTTCATCCGGAGTTTGCTTGCAGGTGAGAAGAAACGTTGCAATACCGGGCGGAACGGTCGCGGCAATTTCCGTGATGAGCGATTCGGGAATCGGACCGGGACCGCTTGGCATTTCGGAAACAAGTCCGATGGCTGACACACCGTAGCGAATTGCAAGTTGTGCTTCTTCGATGCCGGAGATACAGCAGATTTTAACGCGTGTTTTAGTTTCTTTCATCAGGTGTCAGGCTGAGGATTTTCAATAGTTCGTTACAGTAAAATGATGCACAATTATACGAAAAACTTTTGTCAGTTTGTTTCGTATGCCATGTGTGTTATATTCAAAAAAATACAATTTACTAATCACCAATCACTAAATAAAGGATGTTCTTATGAACCGAGTAATTCATTTTGAAATTCACGCAGACAATCCCGAACGTGCGGTAACGTTTTACACCGACTTGTTCGGCTGGAAGTTCGACAAGTGGGATGGACCGATGCCTTATTGGCTTGTCACCACCGGACCCGACGGCGAGCCCGGAATTAACGGCGGATTAATGCCGCGAAAAGGAAAGCAGGAAGGCGACATCATCATGGCGTATGTTTGTACCGTACAGGTTGCCAACGTGGATGAAAGTATCGCGAAAGCGCTTTCTTCCGGCGGACAAACAGCTCTTCCGAAAATGCCGGTGCCGGGTGTTGGTTGGCTTGCGTACTGCAAAGATACCGAAGGAAATATTTTCGGTATGATGCAGAATGATAAGAACGCGGGAATGTAAGATTGTAACTCAACCCCTTTGTGTTTCCCCTTCTCTTAAAAAGAGAAGGGGAAAGGGATGAGTTACCTCAACGTCACATCAAAGAATCTGTTCGGCTCGAAGAGGGTAACATATCGTTTGTTGCCATCTTCATCGAACGGAACGAGGAAGCCGATGAGGATTCCGATTTTTTTATTCAATGAATAATCAAGTCCGAGATTATTCTCTCGCGGCAATTCAACTGTGCAAACATACGTTTCGCCGGATTTCCGATAGGATGTTTTGATGCTGTATGTTTTTGCAAGTTCAGCATCCATGAAGGGCCACTGTGCAGGATCTGTGGCGTTGAAGATTTGCAATTTTGATTCAACAGTCGAATCATCTTTTGGTGTGAGATTGATGAGGAAATTATCCCGTCCTAAAAACCATCCGTCCGTATTTGCATCAAGCATGAGTTTGATGGGAACAGATTTGTCAGTTTCAAAAGAGAATTTTATTGAAGAAGAGTCCCACGAAGCAAGCACAGTTGCCTGAATCTGTTCATCTGAAATTGAAGTAAATTGTTTTAGTTCACCTTTTGAAATTTCCGGTTTGATGTTGGAACATGGATACGAATCGTCTTTATCAGTAAATCCATCACCATCTGTATCCTTGCTGTTTAAGTTAGGAAAGAGTTGTTTTCCCGCCATTGTTTCGCCCCAACCTTCAATCAACCAATTTGAATTTGCGGTCTCATCCAAATCAGAAACTCCGTCGCCATCGGTGTCCAATGTTGTCGGGTCGCTTCCGAGACGTGCTTCATCAAGCGGAAGCCGTGAGTCGTTGTCGGGGATTCCATCGCTGTCGGTCGTCGTATCAACGGAGGTGAATTTCAAATCAAGCCATTCTTCATCCGGGACGATATTAAGAATGTGGCGGTTCGCATCGAAGTGTTCACCGAAATCCGCCGCCGTTCCAATCGTCGGTGAAATATGATTGAACCAGTATTCAGGATAACCGCTCATCATAAACATATCGTCAAGTTGATGATTGTATTCATGTACCATCAACCAGTTGTTACCCGCGTTATGATTTGCTTTCGTCACATCCCACCATGAAATGCCATATCCTTTTCCGGTTCCGACTCCATTCGTGAACGCGCCTCCTTTTCCGGCAAGTACATATTTCTTCAGCGTTGTATCAAACTGCTGTGTGCAGGTAAGATACAAAACCGCCGAATAGTCTTTTATGTCTTTTCCGTTTTGTTTAAGAACTGTTTCAAGCATCGAGTCAATCGGTGGATACCACCATTCTGTTCCGTAGAGTTGATTCCGTTTGAACGGTTCATTCACTACGAGAAATTCATTATCAATAAAAAAGTTAAAGCGCGAATGAATCCAGTAAAACTTAATGCCATCATCAATTTGTTTTTTGATGCGTTCGATTTCCTGTTCGGGCAACGGAGGAACAGAGTTGTCTCCTTGTCGAAGAAGTTTCTCATCAGTTACATTAACGAAGATGAGAGTTATCATCGGTAGGTTGGCAAACTGTTTCGTCATCGGCGCGGCAGGAGTTCGGAAAGGGAAAAAATTTGAGAACTTTGAACGAGCAGGTATCATCCAGTTCGTTGGTGAAACATGATAACGATATGTTGTTGCCGGATTCAATTTAGTCAGTATAACCTTGTGAGTTGTAGTTGGTTTTTGTTCTTTGAATGTTCCGATGGTGTCGCCATCAAGAGTCAGCAACACTTGTCCAATATTTTTCTGTTGTGTTGCCCATTCAACGATGGCGGTGGAATTATCTTTGAAACTGACTTGCGGAGTGATATCGGAAACGGTTGGCAAGAGTTGAACGATTCTGCCTCCGGTGAAATCAGAAACAAACACGTTGCCGGAAGTATCAACAGCAATTCCCCACGGAGTAATGAAGTTGATTGCCCTTCCTGAATATGTGTTGAGCAATGTTCCGCTCGTATCGTATTGTTTGATTTGATTGACGATGCTGAGATAGACATTTCCTTTTCGAACTGCGATGCCACGCCCTTCACCGCCGCCGTAACTGAAAAATCCTTTCCATGTCGCTTTTGTTCCGTCCCAGAAAAATTTTTCAACCTGACTCAATCCCGTGTTGACGACATACACCATGTTTTCTTCGACTGCAAGGTCGAGTGGTTTCTTCAGTTTGTCCGAGCCGAACTCAGTAACAACCTTCAGACTTTCATCAAAGACTTGCACTCGATGATTTGTTTCTTCAAGTGTAAATATCTGCCGTTGATTATTTGTCACAACGGAAACCAATCCGTCGAACGTGCCTCGGTCTTTTCCCTTCCATCCGGTTGCGGCTTTCCAAGCGCCATCGAGTGTGAAAAGATGAAGTTTGCCTGCGGCTCTATCGGCAACGACAAACGTTTCTTTATCCAGTAATGCAACCGCGACGGGTTGATGAAACTGTCCGTTCGATGAGGCAGGCGAACCGATGATGGTAGACGTGTTGCTATCTGCAGAAAGAACTCGGACGATGCCATTCACTTCATCAGGAACGATGAACTGACGAGTTGGTGTAATGGCAAATTTCTTTGTCCATGTTAAATCAAACGGACGGATTCCCGGTTCGAGACGGGACAATCGAAACTTCGTGAACTGAACTTCTCCTGCCGAACTTTGCAAACCGCAGTATCCCGAACGATAGACAAGCGGTTCATTTGCTTTCAATATTGTTCCATCGAGTTTGACGGAATAGACATCGTTCTCCCTGTCCACTTTCAGATGAAGCGTATGTACGATGTTGACATCGAACGAATCAACTTTGACGGAAGAGGTTGCAGTAAACTCGCCGCCGGAAAAATATCCAAGCAGAAACACCGACTTCCCGTCGAAGCGAATCATCTGCGCGTACTGCGTGCTGTTTTTCTGATACGAAGAGAACATCAAGCCCGCTCCGACATCTCCGGCTTTGTGCTTGAAACTTACTTCAATCTCGAAAGATTCATTCAGATAGACATTGTATATAGTAGCGCAATCATAATCAGGTGCTTTTTGC
Source organism: Ignavibacteriota bacterium (assembly GCA_016191715.1). Lineage (GTDB taxonomy): Bacteria > Bacteroidota > Ignavibacteria > UBA10030 > SZUA-254 > FW602-bin19. The sequence goes on from JACPVN010000473.1 coordinate 4,161, forward strand.
ACATATGTTTCGTTGATGACTTGCCACGAACCTTTGACCGGACTCCAAATCGGACTTCCGTCCGAGCCGTTTTTGTAGGTGTTAAAACGGTCAAGAAAATAAATGCTTGACGTTATCTGCCCGAATGCCGTGCAGAAAAAAATAGAAAAGAGTATTGAAAGAGAAAGTGTTCGCATGTTCATTCCGAATTAGTTGGAAGAAAATAGGAACGAGATTGGTGAATAGCAAATAAAAAAAACTTGCCACGCACCTCGTAGGTGCGTGGCAAGTCGTGTGTTATTTTCATTTTGTTTGTGCCGTCAGTACGCTCATCCTGCCGGGAAAGTATCATATCCGTATCTCCAGAGTAATGGTTATTACCACACCCTCGACGATATTTTCCTTTGTCCGCACATCTGCTTTTACCGGAAGAAGGAACGCGCCCGTTTTCTTATCGGGAAAAATGGAAGTTCTCCAACTTGTGTTGCCGATGGTTGCAAGTACCGGCAACGAACCCCAAGGTTTTTGCAAGTTCCCAAAGTTAGATTTTATTTCCGCCGATTGTTTTTTCGGCAACGTAACAAAATGCCAACCGCCAACTCCGGCATATTGCCAGACTTTTGCTTTTATTTTGTAGAAGGTTTGGGACATGATTGAATAAAAACGTTTTGATTGGGGTTTAACTCCAGACCAAAGAAAAAAATCCACACACCTAAGAGGTGCGTGGATTTTTATTAGTGCAGAAGGTGGGAGTTGAACCCACACCCGGGGTAAGCCGGACTGGATTTTGAGTCCAGCGCGTCTGCCAGTTCCGCCACTTCTGCAAGAGTCTTTGAAAAAGGCAGGGCAAATATAGAAACTTTGAAGCATAAATCAAAAACAGATATAGTGTTAAAAAATGTTAATGAATTGTAACTTTCGTTTTCTTCATACCGTATTGAGAGTGGAACATTTTTCAAATGATTGTACGAAGAAAGGAAAAGAATTTATGAAAACTGCTTTTACCATTGTATTGGTTATGCTGTTTGTCGGATGTAATCCGAACCAGTGGGGAACGAAGGAAGTCATTGACGGTTCATCGCTTCAGCAAGGGACTCACATTACAATTGAGCAACATGGCGGGCAAAATATCGCGGGCGAGTTTCTGGGGATAACAACATTATCTCCTGAACAGTATCAGGAATATTATTTGCAATCAACACAGCAAAACGGCACTTACTATTTGTTGCCGACGTTGGGTGAGCAAATCAGGTTTACCACTTCCTTATCGAAAGAGAAATTGTGGGAAGGAAAGTATGCGGGCTTTGATGAACATTCATTGAAAGTGAAGTTCGATGAAAACTCTGAAGAAGAAATTTATTTATCAAGTATTATGAACTTGACAGGTCGGGAAGGAGAAGTCCTTGGGCGAATGAAACTTCGTAACCTGTTTCAGAACGGAGAAATTCCAATTATGACTGCGTTCGTTATGAAGGGAACGAAGGGTGAGGTGATGGTTCCTCTTTCATCCATCAAATCGCTTATTGTTCATCCTTCAAGGAACGGAGTGAAGCAAGTTACGCTGAGCGGTGAGATGCTCAGAAATACGTTTGCTCAAAAATAGAATGTTAGTGGGACGATAAAATGTAACGTAGCAAACATATCTTCCAACTGTAACTCCGGTTGATTTCAACCGGAGTTTTTTTTTGAATCAAAAACCGTTTCTCCGTTCAGTGAAAAATTCGTATTTTCATTTGCATTTTACAATCCGAAAATAATTCTCATGGAAAACCAAACAACGACTCTTCAACTCAAACTCCCGAATTTCAACTACTATGACTTGTTCAAGCCGGAAAAACTTGCTGACCTGACACATCTTTTTTTTGAAGATGTCAAAGCAAAAGATCCTGAAATGTATCAGCGATTCGATGAATATAGAAGGACAAAAGGCGAAGGTTTAAACGATATCGAAATCTCGAACCGTCTCACAGAGATGGCTCCATACCTGAGTGAGTTTGTTGTGCGGCTGTTCGGAGTTGAGAACGAAGCAAATGCTCATAAGATTCGGGCAGACAAAGAGCAAATCATTTTCACGTTCAAGAAAGAGTTTTTCACACGCCGCGCGTTAAAAAAGGTGACGAAGGAAGCCGCATTAAAAGTTGAATTAACAACATTCGATGTACAAGCGAATGCTTTGAAGAAAGCGTTTCCCGAAATTCCTTCTGAAGATGATGAACTCGCAATCGCCGCAATCGTGATGGAGTTGGTTCGGCTTGATATTAAATGTAAGTCGAGTTTTCCAGATGAAGTGAAAGAACGTCTTACGGTAATCTGCGGTAACTTAAAAGCAGAAAAAAGTTTTCAGTCAGTTCTTCCAACGACATTTGATGAAGCATCACTAAGAAAATTTCTTGCTTATCTTTTGGTGATGTTTGAACAATGGCTTGTCGCCCACTATTACAACGAAACCAAATCAATGAAGGATTGGGTAACATTCAAGCAAC
>JACPVN010000474.1 GCA_016191715.1 Ignavibacteriota bacterium
CTTGTATTCACAGGGATTCGGTTACATTCGATTGATGTCCAGCCATTGAGCGCCGCTTCACCACCTTTTCCTTTTTCAAAGAAGCCAAGGTCTTCAGTTACAGCAATCTCAGCGATGGTGAAGCAATCATGCACTTCGACAAGATTAATATCGCTTGGCTTCTTGTTTGACATTTGATATGCCTTTGTAGCGGCATTTACAACAGAACCAAGCGTGGTGATTTCTTTCCTGCTATGCAATGCAATCGTATCAGATGCTTGTGAAGATGCAATCACTCGCACCGGATTCTTTCCAAGTTTCTTTGCAACTTCCATCGTGGTTACTATGACAGCCGCGGCGCCATCACTCACAGGTGAACAATCAAGCAAGCGTAACGGGTCTGAAACCATTGTTGATTTCATAACTTGTTCAGCAGTTACTTCAGAACGAAATTGAGCATTAGGATTCTTCGCTCCGTTGCGATGATTCTTCACAGCAACTGCGGCAAGTTGTTCACGTGTCGTTCCGTACTTTTGCATGTGTGCTTTTGCAATCATCGCATACAAACCGGGAAATGTTACACCTTGATAGACTTCATATTCCTGGTCTGCGGCAGTTGCGAGCACTTCAGTTACATCTGCGCCGTCAGTCATTTTTTCTACTCCGCCTGCAAGAACAATATCACTCATGCCGGATGCGACTTCAAGATATGCTTGTCGGAATGAAACACCACCGGAAGCACACGCGGACTCAACATGTGTTGATGGAATTGGATTCACTCCGAGATAATCAGCCATCACTGCGCCGAGATGTTCTTGCCCGACAAATAATCCAGATGACATCGCACCGACATACATCGAATCAATGTGGTCAACACCGGAGTTTTCAATTGCTTTAAGCGCGGCTTCAACAAAAATATCTTTAATAGACTTATTCCAAAGTTCACCAAACTTTGTCATGCCTGCGCCAATTACTACAACGTCTCTCATCTTCGTTCTCCTTATTCGTTCAATTTAATTTTACGACGGAACTTTGCATACTCGCCATAGTTCAGATGAATTTTGTTCTTGTCCAACATGTCTCTAAGCTTTGGCGCACGGTCTTGCACTTTCGGAAGTTCATCTGTTACGCGATAAATGAAACCATCGCTTCCTGCACCCGAACCAAATGAAACCATGAAAATCATGTCGTTCGGTTTGGCAACATCGAGAATTGCCGCAAGTCCGGTTGGTGATGAACCCGAATATGTATTTCCCATTAGCGGAACAATCCAACCTACTTCAAGCTGTTTCTTTGTGAAGCCAAGCCGTTTGCCAGCTTCCTGCGGAAACTTTCCGTTCGGCATGTGAAAAACTGCATACTGAAAATCTTCCGGCTTCATGTTTGATTTTTCAAGCAGAGCGTTTGCGGCACCCATGATGTGTTTGAAGTACGCAGGGTCGCCGGTAAATCTTCCACCATGGCGTGGATATGATTCACCTTCACGCCGCCAAAAGTCCGGAGTATCTGATGTATAACTATTGGTGAATAATATTTCAGCAAGAACCTTTTCGCTTCCCATAATGAAAGCCGCGCCACCAGCAGATGCAGAATATTCAAGTGCATCACCCGGCGCTCCTTGCGATGTATCAGCGCCAATTCCAAGTGCGTACTTCATCTCACCCGATTTTACATGGCTGTAGGCAACATACATCGCCTCGCTTCCCGCTTTGCATGCAAACTCGAAACTTGAAACATGGACATGGGGTCCGATTCCAAGCGCGTCAATTAAAATTGTTCCGCTCGGTTTCACCGCATACGGATGCGATTCCGAGCCGATGTACACGGCTCCAATTTCCTGAGGATTAATCTGTGCACGTTTGAGTGCATTCTTTGCCGCGGCAACGGAAATGGTAATTGTATCTTCATCCTGACCGGGAACAGTTTTTTCTATTAACTGCAATCCACGATTGATTGCTTCCGGATCCATTCCCCACTGATGTGCTATTGTTTCTGCTTTGATGCGATACCGGGGAACGTACGCACCATATCCAACTATTCCGACCATATCATTTTCTTTCAGTAGTTATAAATAATTAGGGTGTTTATTGCCGATTTAATTCAAGAATCATTTTTGTGAAAGTCTCTTCTACTTTCTTAATAAACAGCGAAGCCTCTTCTAATCGTTCAACAGCTATCTCTTTAGAGACAAAAAAGAAATCTCCATAATCTGATTTTTCTCTTATTGTTTTAGCCTCATAAATGAGTTTATGAAAATCAAGTGGAAAATATTTTTCTTTTATGAAATAGCGACTGAAAAGATTAATAACACCTTTATGTGTTTGACTGTCAACTCCCTTCAAAGCCAACAGTGAACGAATTGCAGAAAATATTGCATAATAACATCTGCCAACAACAACATCGTATTCTCCCATCTGCATTGCAAGTCGCGCTGAATGTAACATATTCGTTGCTTTTCCAAAACGATACTTAGCAAGGTCTATGGAATAATCTTTGTTCAAATTTTTATTCCAGTTTTATACAACGAAACAAAAAATGGAGAACGCATTTCCAAGTTTCTTTCTTGTTCGTATTCATCGTACATCACTGGTGAAAGAAAAGCTTCATATTTCCACCACATATCTGAAGCGGCTCCAGCGATTATTTTCAAGACAGTATTTGTTTGTTTTCGAACTAAGATAAAAATATCAATGTCTGAATCTTTATTGTATTTACTTGTCAGAATTGAGCCGAATAAGAATGTTGAGATGTGTTCGTCACCTAACTCCTCCTTTACCCGCTTGGAAAACTCTTTAATAGCTTTCCGTTCATTCGGCTTCAATTTTAATTCTGAGAATTTCTTCTTCATACAGCTCTAATATGCAACTCTTTCAACTGCATTTCATCAACTAATTTTTACTGACTTGTTCTTAAAATATGAATGACTTTTTCCATAACACGATTGAATTTTTCCCCTTTCAATGTTCCAATACGATAGAGAATAATACTACCATCTACTGTGAAAATTCGATTCGGACGAATAATGCTTCGTTGTGAAAGATTTCCAATTTGAAAATCATTTTCATCTAATTCAATAGCGTATTGGTCAAATGTTTGTTTGCTTGTTATTTGACAAAGAATAACATCGTTTCCATCTAATGCAGAAAGCACAATCGTTGGTCTTCTTTTCGATTGAAAAAAAAAAAAAAAAGGAAAAGGAACGACAACGACATCACCTTTTACAAATTTTGCCACGCTTCATCCTCTTCGGGTTTAAGCCAATCTTTTTTGAGTGATGACTCGCTTGCTATTGCAGTGAATAATGTTTCTTTACTTTTTTTTATTTTGAGAA
>JACPVN010000468.1 GCA_016191715.1 Ignavibacteriota bacterium
GAACATGTGGAAGTTGGTCATGTAACTGATGTTGCAGAAGCGTTGGATGTTGCTCGCTCGGCAGTTCGTTTTGGCGCTAAGGAAGTTCATGTAGTCTGTCTCGAAGATTGGAATGAAATGCCGGCAACAAAAGACGAAATCTCCGAAGCGCTTGAAGAACGTATATTCATCCACCCGCGAAAAGGACCAAGCAAAATTCATGGGAGCGATGGCAAAGTAGTTGGATTTGAAACCATAGATTGTGTTTCTGTTTTTGATGAACAAAAACGATTCAATACAAAGTTCGCACCGGGAACAGAAACAATCATGGAAGCGGATACTGTGATTATGGCAATCGGACAATCATCCGATTTGTCATGGATTAAACCTGAGGATGGAATTGAAGTAACTCCCCGCAACACAGTCAAAGTTGACCCCCTCTCCCTCGCTACTTCAGCGCCGGGAATTTATTCCGGTGGCGATCTCTCTTTCGGACCCCGAAACGCAATTGACGCAGTCGCAAATGGGAAACGAGCCGCAAAATCAATACATGAATATCTTCAGGGGATGAAGTCAAACAACGGAGTGTCTAACACTCATGTGCGTGAAGTTGAAATTATTGTCAACAAAACATCTGACTATAAACGTCCGTGGGCATACGAACAACTTCATCGTATTCCAATTCCTGCACTTCCAATTAATCGTCGGATTGGCGTTGCACAGGTTGAACTTGTCTATTCTGAAGAGTTAGCCCGAAGAGAAGCTTCACGCTGTTTGCATTGCTGGGTGAATACTATTTTTGAAACAAAGGGTGAAAAAAACGGGACGGAATGTATTCTGTGCGGCGGTTGTGCAGATATTTGTCCTGAAAGTTGCATCGAACTTGTATCGTTCGACAGGATTGATGTCGCGTTTCCACTGACGTTTGATTTAGAAAAAGAATTCGATGTTGTTCTCCATGGTCAAACGGGAGAACTTACTGGCGCTGTAATGATGAAAGATGAAGACAGATGCATCCGATGTGGTTTGTGTGCAATGCGATGTCCGGTGGGTTGCATTACGATGGAAAGTTACTCTGTTTCAGAAACAATTGCCGCCTGATATAAAGATGGTCAACTATGATAGATGAACAAATTCCAAAAGAAGAACAACATGAGAATCCCATTTCACGACGGTATTTTCTTGAGATTGTTGGCGGCGGCGCCATCGGTGTAGCCGCGACCGGAGGTGTTATTCTAACAGCACAATTTCTCTCGCCGAATGTTCTTCTGGAACCATCAACGAAATTCAAAGCAGGCACGATAGAAAATTATCCACCCGGCTCCGTCACTCTGAATAAAGAACAGAAAGTATTTATCGTCCGGGCAAGAGAAGGATATTTATATGCCGTATCGGCAGTCTGTACACATTTAGGATGTATTGTCAATTGGAAACCGGAAGAGGGAACGATTGCGTGTCCATGTCATGGAAGTAAATTCGATAAAGAAGGAAACGTTCTTGATGGTCCCGCGCCAAGACCATTACTCCGTTTCGCAATGATGTTAGATGAACAAGGTCAAATCATCGTAGATAAGGGGGCAATTGTTGGTGAGGAAGTGATTTTGAAAGTATGAAGTTCTCAATGAAATCAAAACAAATTATCAGAAATACTTTGATATCAAACAATTTTTAAAGTTGTCTTCTGTAATGAAAACCTTCTTCATCAAACTATTTCAATCACGCTTGTGGCGTTCCATGTTCAGGCATGGTCTTCCTCTATCAAACCGAACGCGCGCGGAAGCAATCTTCTATAATTTTTTCCTGCATGTTCATCCCACAAAGGTGCGAAAGCGTTCCATCAAGTTCACGTACACGTGGGGACTTGGCGGGCTTTCGCTCGGATTGTTTATTCTCCTTACAGCCACAGGCGCATTGTTGATGCTGTACTATCGTCCATCAGTGCCGCAAGCGTATTGGGATATGAAGGATTTGCAGTTTGTTGTTTCATCCGGTCAATTCCTCCGTAACATGCACCGATGGGCGGCACATGCGATGGTTGCAATCGTCTTTCTCCACATGCTGAGAGTGTTCTACACCGGCTCATATCGTCCGCCAAAGGAGTTCAACTGGGTCATTGGTGTTATCCTTTTTGTTACCACCATTCTCCTGAGTTACACCGGCTACCTTCTTCCGTGGGATCAGTTGTCTTTCTGGGGAATTTCTGTCGGTACGAATATGGCGCGTGCTGTTCCATTTGGCTTTGGTGACAAGATTTCATTTCTCCTGCTCGGTGGCAACGTTGTCGGCGAGAATGCTCTCATCAGATTTTATGTCTTACATTGTTTCATCATTCCCGTTGCGGCAATGGTTCTGTTGGGAATACATTTCTGGAGAGTTCGAAAAGATGGAGGAGTGTGAAATGATTTCGGATTGTAGATTTCTGATTGCTGATTACAGAAATAATAAATGATAATGAGGACTAATGGAAAATAACCTCAAAGTTGAGGAATCAACTGACGTAATAAAAACACCGAAACGAATAGCATTCATAAAGAATAGAACTGCATCGCGAGTAAAAAAGTCTGAAGAAGAATTGGTGATGACTATCCCGAATCTCGTACTGAAGGAAATCATCGCGTTTGAAATCATGGTCATCATCCTCGCGGTCGTTTCACTTCTCGTTGATGCGCCTCTGGAGTGGATAGCGAATCCTGAACACACACCAAACCCTGCAAAAGCCCCTTGGTA
>JACPVN010000514.1 GCA_016191715.1 Ignavibacteriota bacterium
CCGTGCGGGGCGATGCGCGGCTTCGGCGCGAATCAGGCGGCGTTCGCGATTGAAGGAATGATGGATATTCTTGCGGAGAAGGTCGGCATTGATGGTTGGGAAATGCGTTGGAGAAATGTAGTTGATGTCGGTGATACGTTCTGCACAGGACAGGTATTTGAGAAAGCAGTCGGAATAAAAAAAACTTTACTTGCTGTGAAAGATATTTTTTATTCATCGAAGTATGTAGGCATTGCGTGCGGAATCAAAAATGTCGGTATTGGAAACGGAATGCCGGAGTACGGTCAGGCGATTTTGAAAATTCATCCCGACGAATCTATCACCATCAACACTGGCTTCACGGAGATGGGACAAGGATTCTGCACGGTGATGATTCAGTTCTTCAGCGATGTTACCGGAATTAACCCTCGCAAAGTTCGTGTTGATATTAATACAACTCAGCCGACTCCTTGCGGAATGACGACTGCTTCCCGTGCAACGGTTCTTGGCGGGCGCGCAGTAATAGAAGCGGCGAAAAAACTGAAAGCAGATTTGGATTCAGGATTGAAGATTCAGGATTTGGTCGGGAAAGAATATTTCGGTGAAGTGGTAATTGATTACACAACAGCGCTCGACGCAAAGACGAACAAACCAATCACGCATATGACGTTCGGTTTCGCAACGCAGGTTTGTATTCTCGATGATTCTGGAAAATTGAAAAAGTTTGTCGCCGCGCATGATGTTGGAAAAGTTATCAACAAGAAATTGCTGGAAGGACAGCTCGAAGGCTCGATTCACATGGGACTTGGTTACGCGTTGACGGAAGAATTGAAACTGAACAACGGCGTTCCCGAATCATTCAAGCTCCGCTCGCTTGGATTGCTGAGAGCGAAGGATATGCCTGAGACGGAAATAATTCTCATCGAAGAACATGAGCCGGAAGGTCCGTTCGGTGCGAAAGGCGTTGGTGAGATTGGTCTTGTCCCGACTGCAGGCGCGGTTGCTTCAGCGTTATACAAGTTCGATGGAGTGCGAAGGTACAAGTTGCCGATGAAAGATTGTGCGGCGGCGAGAGCTATTCACCACGGATAAACACGGATGCGACGGATTACCACAGATTATGATTCATCAGGATATAACGGATAAGATTATAAACGCATTTTATACTGTGTATAATACGCTTGGGTCAGGATTTCTTGAGAAGGTATATGAAAATGCTTTCGTTATCGAGCTTCAGAAGAAAGGGTTAAACATCGAACAGCAAAAGAAGATTGATGTTTTTTACGAAGGAAGGAAAGTCGGAGAGTATTTTGCTGACATCTGTGTTAACGGTGTCATTGTGTTGGAACTGAAAGCGGCAGAAGCGATTGCACCTGAACATGAAGCGCAACTCATCAATTATCTTAAAGCAACGAATATCGAACTTGGATTTTTGTTCAATTTCGGACCCAAGCCGATATTCATCAGAAGAATTTTAACAAACGATAAGAAAGGAATGAGCCACGGATAAACACAGATGCAACGGATATTTCACGGATTTATCCGTGTGAATAATCCGTGTTTTTGCTGTGTCAATCAGTGGTGAATTAAAAATGATCATCAAAGAATTTAAACAGGACATTATCAAAAAAACAGTCGCACGTTGTAACAAGCACGGCATCACCATTCCCACATTCGCACAAATGCGAAACCCGGAACTCGTTCCGCAATCGGTCAAGGAGAAACTTCCGAAGATTGGATTGTGGGATGTTAACCCGGCAAATCTCTTTCGCATTACATGGAAGAACGATACACAAACGGGTCTTTACGGTGGAGTAAATTATCTTGAAATCCCGAAAGAGATTACCGGCATTAAAGCCCGCGTCATCGGATTGATAGGAAAATACTTTCCCACGGGGGCGCATAAAGTCGGAGCGGCGTTCGGTTGTCTTGTGCCGCGTTTGGTAAGCGGTGAGTTTGACCCGGACACACACAAAGCGGTGTGGCCCTCAACCGGAAATTTTTGTCGCGGCGGCGCGTTTGTTTCTTCCCTGCTTGATTGTACCGCCGTTGCAATTTTACCGGAAGGAATGTCGAAAGAACGGTTTGCGTGGTTGAAAGAAATTGGCGCGGAAGTGATTGCAACTCCCGGCACCGAATCCAACGTGAAAGAAATTTATGACAAATGCTGGGAACTGAAACGCGACCCGCTCAATATCATCTTCAATCAGTTTGAAGAATTCGGAAATCCTATCTGGCATTACAATGTTACAGGTCCTGCGATAGATGAAGTGTTTCAATCACTTGGGAAAAATTATCGTGCGTCCGCATACATTTCGGCAACCGGCTCGGCAGGAACGATTGGCGCGGGAGATTATCTCAAAAAACAATTTCCGCATCTGAAGGTTGTCGCAACGGAAGCGTTGCAATGCCCGACGTTATTCATGAACGGATTTGGCGCCCACCGCATCGAAGGGATTGGCGACAAACATATTCCGTGGGTTCATAATGTTTTGAACACCGACGCCGTTGCGGCAATTGATGATGAAGATTGTATGAGAGTCCTTCGTCTCTTCAATGAGAGGGAAGGAAAGAAGTATCTTGAAAGTATCAAAGTACAAAGTACGAACTCCAAAGAACTTTCTATCTTAGGCATTTCTTCCATCTGCAATCTCCTTGCCGCTATCAAAACAGCAAAGTATTATGAGATGAACGAGAACGATGTCATCTTCACCATCTTCACGGATTCATCCGACTTGTATCAATCACGCTTGAAAGAGTTGGATGAAGAACGAGGAAAGTATTCGATGATGCAGGCGGCAAAAGATTTTGCAGGACCGATTGAACATCAAAGTATTGATTATTTCAAAGAGCTTTCGTACTATGACAGGAAAGCGATTCACAATCTCAAATACTTCACATGGGTTGAACAGCAAGGTCGAAGTTCGGAAGAACTGAACGCTCAGTGGAACCCTGATTTCTGGACGAGCATGTTTGAAGAAGAAGTGAAAGAGTTTGATAAGTTGATTGAAGAATTTAATCGTCAAGCGATTTGAGATTTGGGATGTGAGATATGGGTAAGAAATTGAAATACAAAGAACCAAGTACAAAGTACTAAGAAAAAAAGAAGTTGGATATTCAAGATAAAATAAAAAACGCCGGCATTGTTGGCGCGGGCGGCGGCGGATTTCCCGCTCATGTAAAAGCCGCGTCAAAAGTTGACATCGTCATCGCAAACGGCGCCGAGTGCGAGCCGCTCATTCATAAGGATTATGAGTTGATGCTGAATCATCCGGAACGAGTCGTTCACGGACTTCTTCTTCTCATGGAATCAACAGGAGCGAAACGGGGAATCATCGGAGTAAAAGCAAAAAACAACGATGTGGTTGAGACATTAAGAAAATTGGTAGAGGATTCAATACTCGCTACTCCCAAATTACCAATTACTATTCACCAATTGGGAGATTTTTATCCTTCCGGAGACGAATTTATTCTCGTCTATGAAGCCACGAAGCGATTGATTCCTCCGCAAGGAATTCCGCTTGATGTCGGTGTTGTGGTGAACAATGTTGAAACGCTGTACAACATTTCGAGAGCAAAAGACGATGACTCTGTGACGGAAAAATTTATCACAGTTGCAGGCGCGGTCAAGCATCCTGTGTCATTTCTTGCGCCAATCGGAATGAGCTATCGTGATGCGATTGAATCGGCGGGCGGAGTAAGTGTGAAAGAGTTCGGCGTGTTTGTCGGAGGCGTGATGATGGGGAAATTGGAATTCGAACTTGATAAGCCAATTACTAAAACTACTGCGGGATTGATTGTTCTTCCGAAAGAACATACGCTCATTCAGAGAAAGAGTCAACCGGAAAAAGCGATGCATCGCATCGGCAAATCGGCGTGCGACCAATGCAGTTACTGCACGGAACTTTGTCCGCGTTACATTCTCGGCTACGATGTTCAGCCGCATAAAGTGATGCGAAGTCTCAGCTTCACGACAACGGGAGAAAATATCTGGAATCAGTTTGCAGAACTTTGTTGTGCGTGCGGATTGTGTACGCTCTATGCTTGCCCCGAAAGTCTTTTTCCGAAAGAAGCGTGCGACAAAGCAAAGCACGATTTGAAAGAACAAAGCATCAAATGGTCGGGACGAAAAGAGGTCGAGCCGCATCCGATGTACGAAGGAAGGCGAACACCGCTCAAGCAACTGATGAAACGACTTGGAGTAGAAGAGTACAATCACGCATCGGAATTTTGCAAGAATAAACGCAAACCATCGAAAGTGGAAATTCCTTTGTCACAGCATATCGGTTCGCCTGCTTTGCCAATTGTCCGGGTCGGGGAATCGGTGAAACGTGGGCAGTGTATCGGCGAAATTCCTGAAGGGAAACTTGGGGCGAGGGTACATGCGA
>JACPVN010000515.1 GCA_016191715.1 Ignavibacteriota bacterium
GTGATGATAACGTCGGGCTGTAACACTCGAATGAGATAAACGAGTCGTGCAAGTACGCTGTCTTTGCTTTTCCACATTGAATATGTCTCGGTTGCAGTCTTTGAAAATCCGAAATCAGGAAAACCGAGGAAGAACACTTCGCTTCCGAGTATGTCTGCCGCTTCGAGCGTTTCCTTTGTTCGGAGCGCGCCCAACTCATCTCCTAACTCCGAGCCGATTTCATTCTGTCCGCCTTCGCCGCGTGTGAAAAAGATGCTGTATGTTTTCACTCCTTTGATTCTCGAATAGTAGGCGAGCGTCGCGCCGTCTTCGTCATCGGGATGGGCGGAGAGGGACATGAGAATAAAGTCGGTTGAGCGCTCGGCTGAATGTTGCGGTATTACTCTCGAAGCAATTGTGACGAGAACGAACAGTATTGTGAGAAAATATTTCATAGGTTGTATTTGGTGGAATGAATGTAATGAAAAGGAAAGTAAAATGCTTGAATAACATTGTTGGTGAAAGTTGATTATTGTGAAGGGATTTTGTACAATCAATGCGATTCAAATGGCGTGATAGATTTTCTGAATTCTTAATAATAATGAAACTAACCGATAACGAAATACGCGACATCAACCGCTACCTTGAAGCCGGCAAACCGCTGCCCGACCATTACCGCTTTCTCCTCTTTGCCGAGAAGCGTGAAGTGGAGTTGGTGTGGAACGGCAAGACGAGCGAAGTGACCAACGTTGTCCTTCCGTTTCAAATAGTTGAGCAGGTTGATGAACCGAGGACTGAACGACCACCGGATTCCGCGCTCGGAACACAGATAGATATGTTTTCGTTGGATACCCGCGGCAGACAAATGAAGGGCTGGACTAACAAACTTATTTGGGGCGACAATAAACTCATTCTCAGCAGTTTGAAGAACGGTCCCTTGCGTAAGGAGATTGAAGAGCAAGGCGGCATCAAACTCATTTACATTGACCCGCCGTTTGATGTTGGAGCGGACTTCTCGATGAACATTGAAATAGGCGACCCTTCGACAGGCTCAGGGCAGGTCGAACAGTTTACCAAAGAGCCGAGCGTGTTGGAGGAGCTTGCCTACCGCGACACGTGGGGCAAGGGCGCCGATAGTTTCATCTCCATGATATACGAGCGGCTCTCACTGATGCGGGACTTGCTTGCGGATGATGGTAGCATCTTTGTTCATTGCGATTGGAGGGTGAATAGCTATCTCAGATTGGTGCTCGACGAGATTTTTGGGGATGTTAATTATAGGAATGAAATTAGATGGAAAAGGCAACCGCCAAGAGGCGCAAAGGCGATTTCCGGTCAGTTTGCAAAATCATCAGACAGCATCCTTTTTTACTCTAAGAGCGATGGATATGTCTGGAAACCACAGTTCAAACCGTACGATCAGAAATACATTGAGTCAAAATTTAAGCCTGACAAAGATGGACGCCTTTACAGAATAGATAACATTGGTGATTACTCGGAGAAATCAATAGCCGAATTTAGAAAGCATGGGAAAATATACGATTACCCATCTGGTAAGATTGGTCTAATTAGATATTTGGATGAAGCGAAAGGAGAACCATTGTCGGATATCTGGGTAGACATTAATGAAGTAAATTCTCAGGCTATTGAAGATACAAAATACGCGACTCAGAAACCCGAAGCTCTTATAACAAGGATCATTCAAACTTCATCAAGTGAAAATGACTTGATTGCAGATTATTTCTGTGGCTCAGGAACAACGCTTGCGGTTGCCGAAAAACTTAATCGCAAATGGATCGGCTCAGATCTCGGCAAGTTTGCCATACACACCACGCGCAAACGGCTTATCGGAGTGCAAAGAGAATTTAAGAAAGCAAATAAACCGTATCGTGCGTTTGAAGTTCTTAATCTCGGCAAATATGAGCGTCAGCATTACATCGTAGTCAATGCCAATCTGAGAGATGAAGAGAAACAGAAACAGATTGCACAACGCGAGAAAGAGTTTCTTGACCTAATCCTTCGAGCGTATCGCGCAGAGCATGTTGAGGGGTTTAATACATTTCATGGCAAAAAAAACAACAGAATGGTAACGGTTGGTCCGATCAATCTTCCGGTTACACGCCTGTACGTAGAAGAGGTTGTGAATGAGTGCCGGCAGAAGTACATCACGAAAGTGGACATCTTAGCTTTCGAGTTCGAGATGGGACTTGCGCCAAACGCACAGGACGAAGCGAAGAACAAAGGCATTGACCTCGCGCTCAAGTACATTCCCCGTGAAGTTTTCGACAAACGTGCGGTAGAGAAAAATCAGGTCGTCTTCCACGATGTCTCGTATGTAGAAATAAAACCATTGTTCAGGGATCAGCCCACAGATTCATCTGTGGGAAGGAAGAGAACGGTCGTTGCTGTACAACTTACCGATTTCTCCGTCTATTACAATCAGGATACGATCGCACACGCAGAAGAAAGTCTCAAGAACGGGGGAAGTAAAATTGTTGTTGAGAACGGACAAATTATTAAGGTCAGCAAAGATAAACAGGGAATTGTTACACGAGAAAAGTTGACAAAGAAATGGACTGACTGGATTGATTACTGGTCGGTGGATTTCGACTATGAAAACAAGAAAGAAATAATCCGCGTAAGGAAACAACAACCCACAGATTCATCTGTGGGTACAGAGATAAAGGTCGGAGAACAAATCCCATTCGATGAAACCGCCGGTGTTATTGAGTACGAAGAAGTCTGGACAGGCGATTACATTTTTGAGAACGAGTGGCAAAGTTTCCGCACCAAGAAAGACAGAACATTAGAACTTACAAGCATTTACCATGAATATCCAAGTCCCAAGGGGATGCCTTCGGCAAAAGGACGCTACAAAATCGCCGTCAAGATTGTGGACATTTTCGGAAATGATACGATGAAGGTGGTAGAGGTGGGGGTATGAAAATATCATATGATCTACTTTAAGGAATTAGAAATCGAAGGGTTTAAGGGGTTTAGCAATAAAACAACCATATCACTTAAAGTTCCAGATGGGAAAACTCAGGGTAGTGGTTTAAATGTTTTCGTTGGACCAAATGGAACTGGAAAAACCTCAGTACTCCAGGCAATCGAGTTCCTAACTGTGAATTCTTTTTCAGGGCAGAGTCGCATATCTTCCGAGGATTTTAATGCAATAGACGAGAACAAACCAATTAAGATAATTGGTCGTCTTGCGGAGGTGTTTCATTATCCAATGCCATCTCCATGGAAACAAACGCTAGATATCAGAGAATTCGTAGTTGAGATAAAAAACCGTGATCGAAAAGCACCGAACAAACTTCTATCATCAAAATATACTATTTCGAACATATTAGAACCCACTTCAAGAAAACCATCATGGTGGAATAAAGATGATGAAATCACAGATTGGTTTTTGGGTTTTGACCAGGAAAGGATGCCGTCCGATGAATCTATCAATATTTTTTTCTTTGGAACAAACCGAATAAAGCAATCTAAGAAGGGATTTGCTACAACATTTAGCAGGGTAATGGATGATTTAAATTGGAGATTTTTAAAAGATGTTGAGAATGAAAAAGAGATACACGACAAATGGAGAGCGTATTACAGCTCTGTTTCTAAAACAAAAGCTGGTACACAAATATTAAAAGTCTTAAAAGATGATTTTGGAATTAAAGATTTTCCGAATGTTGAAGTTGAATTACTCAATCTTCGAGAACCTTTTTCGGAAGCGTTTTTTGGAGTAGCAAGTGAAACAAATCTTAGCCAAATACCTCTTTCTGAACTGGGGACAGGTGTCGAGATGCTTTATTCCATATTATTCCTTAGGCAAATTGCAAATCAATCGAAAGGCACAATCATTTATTGTATTGACGAACCCGAGATTTCCTTACATCCACAATGGCAAAAAGTACTCTTTCGACTATTGCTTGAGGAAGCAAAAACAAAACAAGTATTTCTATCAACACACTCTTTGCATTTTATTAATCCGAACTATCTTGGAAATCTTAAAATGTTCAATGTGCGTAATGGAAATATTGATATTAGAGAGTTAAGCATAGAGCAGTCATCATCTTTTGAAGTAAAGAAATTACTTGCATTGGAGAACCGGGAGATATTTTTCACAAATCAGGTTGTTCTTGTGGAAGGTTTGAAAGATAGGTATAGAATGCGAAACTTTCTGAATGACGAATTAACAGATTTCTTTGTAATTAATGGATTGAAGAATTTAGAAACGTTACGAAGTCTTTGTAAACAACTTTGTATTGAGTTCAGGGCTATTGTAGATCTGGACTATCTGGGAAACTTTTCTGATTTGTTACCGACATTAACTGAGAATGAATCGAAAGAACTTGATGAATGTAAAAATATCAAGGAGTTACTAGAAGGTTTTCGACTGAATGAAAAATTAAGGAAAATACTTGAACGAACGCAGCACAAAATTACAACAAACGTTAATAAAGCCCTTGCTTCAAAAATCTATTTGCAAAGTAAAAACAATAAGAGTTACAAAAATGAAATAGAGAAAATAATTAAAGAACTTGCAAAAGAAAGAATATTTATTCTACGAGAAGGAATGATAGAGGATTATTTAGATGATGATGGTAAGTCTCAATCTCCAGACAAGAAACAAGAATTACTAAGACTGCTCTCCTAACGTGTAAAAATATAACCATGGCTCTCAATCTTAACTACCCCAAATCCCTTGAGGCATTTCTCAATCTCAACATTTGTTGGTTCTCCCATGTGAAGGTGAAGTTGTCGAAGTGCAAAAGTCTTTAAGAAAAAGTATATTGAAGCATGGAATACACCGATGAATTGATTGCAACTTTGATAGGCTGTTTAAAGAAGATTACGAAGCCGCCTTCAAAGAATTTGAAGCCCGACCGTGGTCATCTCAAAAATAATTTTGAAGTGGAATCAGAAGACGGAGAACATAGTTTCACTTGTTTCATTCGTGTCAATGAGAAATTTCTGGAAAATTTTTCGGTTGGTTTGGATTATGTACCAAAAGATGAACCGGGGAATGTAATGCTGTTACGGTGTAATGGTCCGCACGGACCGCACAAAGTCCACGATCATCATACTTTTTGTCACATCCACAAAGCAACTGCAGAGACAATCAGCAAAGGATTAAAACCGGAATCGAACATTGAAGTCACAGATGGGTATTCATCGTATCAGGAAGCAATTCAATATTTTTTGAAGCTTGCAAATATCCGGGATGATGAACATTTCTTCCCAACAACACAATTGAGTTTATTTCAGTCATGAAGATGAGTAAAGAAGAATTATTAGAACAACTCAGCAATCAATTCCGTCGTCGAATTGAAATCATTGAGAAGCGAGCAGGAATATATCAACTGCTCATCCCTGTGTATCATGAAGATGGTGATATGATCGAATTGTTCGTTGACTCCGGCAAAAGTGAGAATGGAACAATACGGCTCTGCGATTTTGGGATGGGCGTGATGCGATTGTCGTATTCGTACGACATTGACACCGAGAACAAAGAAAAGATTTTCCATAAGATACTAAGCGAGAATGGTCTTCAGGAAGAAAATGGGAATGTATATCTTGACACTTCCCTTGAACTGTTATACCCTTCCGTGTTGCAATTTTCACAAGGAATTGCAAAAGTATGCAGTATGCGATTCTTCAAGCGGGAGGTGATAGAAAGTTTATTTTATGAAATGCTTGATGAGTTTATCATGGAAAAGCTTGTGAAGTACAGACCCACCAAGACAGTACTTCCGATTGAAGCAAGAGATGACTTAGAAGTTGACTATCAATTTCAACCAAACGGGAAACCATTGTACCTCTTTGGTGTAAAGGATCCAGCAAAGGCAAGGATTGCTACAATCAGTTGTTTAGAATTCCAGCGAGCAAGTCTCACGTTTGAAAGTATGATCGTTCATGAAGATTCAGAAAAGTTGCCGAGGAAAGACCGCAAACGATTGACGAGTGCGTGTGACAAACAATTTCCATCGTTAGACGACTTCAAACAAAACGCAGAACAATACCTCGAGCGCGCCGCTCGTTAGTTCATGGCACTTCACACAAACTTTCCGAAATCACCTTATGCAATGCTCGAACCCGACCTTCGCTGGTTTCCAGCAGACGAGGCATTGCGTGAACATGGCTACGAAAAACTTCTTCCACCGCTTGTAACAACTCTAAGGAAAAAAATCAAAGAGTGGCGCGAACTTGGATACAATGGTGCAAGCGGAA
>JACPVN010000516.1 GCA_016191715.1 Ignavibacteriota bacterium
GATGGTGCGAGATGGACGAAACTTGAAAACGGATTGACCGCCAATGCTTTCTACGCTCTCTCATTCTGTAAACATGGGACTGTGTATGCAGGAACCGAACAAGGAATATTCCGTTCAGATGATGACGGCAATTCATGGTTTTCAGATGAAGCGGGGATCAAAGATGTCGCAGTCATCTCTTTAGTCACGAACGATGACGATGCAATATTTGCGGGGACGGGAAAGGGTATTGTGTACATTCACAAATTTGAAGACCATTAATCAATAGTGATTTGTGAATTGTGAATTGTGAGTAGTAAGACATTCACAACATGAAATCCATTAATCCTTGTTAAAAAGTTTTGCAATCAAGCGGGCTACGCGCAGTCGGTAGCCCGCTTTTTTTATATTTCTGATTGTCACGAGAATTTCTTATACTTGTCCGTACATGATTCATTGGCGACTATATATTTTTGTTCTTTTAGTGCTTTGCTTTGTCATTTCCCTTGTTTGGTGTGGTGACATTAGTTGCCTCAATGGAACAAGCGACGAAAATTGCTCTTCGTTATTGTGTAATCTTTCAGGAAATCATTCATCCAATACTGATAGTTCACAAAACAATATGGCGGATAATTGTACCTGCGTTTGCCACATTCCTACAGTTACTGGTCAAATATGGAGTGTTACATTCCCTCTTAGTTCACAAAATTATTTTCCTGAATTTACTTTTCACATCCCCTCATCTCCCAACCGGCTCCTTTATCGCCCGCCGTTAGCCGCGTAACAGTATCCTCCTTTTCTCGAAGTGATTCCTTCACTTTGAGAACTCTTTACTTTCACTGATTTTCAAAACTAATTAAGAGGTTTTGCCTTGAAAAGGTATATCCCATTTGTGGGATATCTTTCTCTATTTTTGTTCATGCAATTGCAAGGACAAGAAGTGAAAAAGTTATCCCTGCATGATGCTCTTGAGTTCGCACTCAAGAATAATCCTAACATACTAAAAGCCGAGAAGGAAATTGACGCTGCGAACGGAAGAATCTTACAAGCAGGAAGAATTCCCAGTCCTGAATTTTCCATCGCTGTGAACGAAACTCCTTCAGGCATCAATTTCATTTCTTCAAACGAGCAGGATATTTCTCTCTCCCAAGAGATTGAATATCCAACCAAAAGAAACAGGAGAATTGATGTTGCAGTAACAGAAAAACAACTGACTCAACTTGAACTTGCCCGCACAAAGATACTTCTCACAGGTGAAGTGAAGCAAGCATATTACCATGCTTACTTTACCAAGAAACAAGTTGACTTTCTTCAACAACAACTTGTTTTGCTCGATGATGTTCAAACAACAATGACATCCCAATATCAAACGAACAACATCAACTACCTTGATATTATCAGAATGAAAGTCGAACGGACAAGGTTGTCGAATGATATCAACGAAGCAAGACGTGAATATCGGTTCCGGTTAAACGCTCTGACCATTCTCGTCGGCTATCAATCAGATGAGAATGTGGAACTAAGCGATAGCATCGCCTTTGCACCGGTGAAAGTACAACAAGATTCTCTTGTCAATTCATTGATGGAACAAAGCACAACGCTGAACATTGCAAGACAAACTTTTCAACGTGAGCAACAGTCCCTTTCCCTAGCGAAGACAAGTTACCTGCCGGATTTCTCTATCGGGATTTCTCACCAACGAAGGAGGGAACTCGATGGCTTCAATAGCAATCTGTGGGGAATTGAATTGAAAGCATCTCTTCCCTTCTGGTCGTGGTATGAACCGAAGGGACAGGTGAAAGAAGCAACTGCACGAACTTCCATCGCTGAAGAAAATTTGAAAGCGGTCGAACGGAATATCCGGGCTCGGATAAAGAACTCATTCGATTTTGTCCAAACAACGGAACAACAAATTCGTTCATTCGATGAATCGCTACTCGGAGACACCAAAGAAATTCTCTCAACCGCAATAACACAATATCAAAACAACCAAATAGATATACTGAACGTGTTGGATATTTACAGAACATATCTCTCAACGAATGTGGAATACGCTCGCGCGTTACTGAACTATGTCATCGCTCTTGCTGAATTGGAAGCATCGGCGGAATTACCAAATGAACAACTATTTTGAAATGGAGTTACAATGAATATCATATATCAATCCAAATTACTTCTCTCGCTCCTGTTTCTTTCGTTCATCCTTTTGCTCGGATGTGGAAAACAGGAACAGGAACAATCGGAAATGGAACATGGGCAACACGAATCTGAATCCTCAGAAAACACGACTGTCCATCTCGATATGCACAAAGTGTATCACGCTGGAATCAAAGTGGAAACGGTGGAAAAGAA
>JACPVN010000517.1 GCA_016191715.1 Ignavibacteriota bacterium
CTTGACAGTAGTACAACGTATTATTGGAAAATAGTAGTAAAAGATAATCACAGCTATTCCACATCGGGCGTGGTCTGGTCATTTACAACTAAGCTACAACCACCAATATTATCGTTTCCCACAAATGGAGCTACTAATATTTCTAATCCTCCTACCCTAACTTGGAATGCGTCTAATGGTGCTACAAGTTATGCCTTACAAATATCAACCGATAGTTTATTCTCCAGCTCTATTTATCAAAGTGGATTGATTAATACGAGCCAGCAAATTGGTGGGCTAAGGTACTCGACGAAATATTATTGGCATGTTCAAGCAATAAATAGCAACGACATGTCCAATTGGTCGAGCAAGTGGATTTTTACTACTACCTCTACGGTAACGTATGCAGGGAAAACATACAACACAGTACAGATAGGGACACAATGCTGGTTGAAAGAAAATCTTGATGTAGGAACGATGGTGGACAGCTTACAGAACCAAACCAACAACAGTACAATTGAAAAATATTGTTACAATAATGATCCTGCTAACTGTAACACGTATGGAGGATTTTACCAATGGAATGAAGCTATGCAGTATTCATCAGCCAGCGCTCAAGGTATTTGTCCGAACGGCTGGCATATACCAACGAAGGCAGAATTCCAAACTCTACAAACTCAGGTTGGTAATGATGGAAACGCATTAAAGGAAGTTGGACAAGGAACTGGAGGCGGTGCCGGAACAAACACAAGTGGTTTTTCTGCTCTGCTTTCAGGTTACCGACACAATGGTAGATTTAACCACTTAGGTTTAGTCACTCTTTTCTGGAGTTCCACGCAGTACTATACTACGGGTGCGCACACCTTGTCCCTGACCGACGATGTTAGCAGTATCCGGTTCTTCTACTATGATAAAGAGGATTACGGCTTTAGCATTCGCTGTCTCAAGGATTAGGCTCATGAGATATTATTTCGATAGCCGCATCATGAAACCACAGTTTATAATACCCTCTGTTAGTTTCCTTGGGAAACGCTATTGGCATAGCGTGCAGCACGAGCAGGGAGATTTTTGTTTTATGAGGTAATCGATGAGTGATGTATTCAAAGAGTGGGACAAAGAGTTTGAAATTGAAACAGAAGCTTTGATAAGGTCACAAAAGTACTTTGCAAAACAGGCAGATGAATGGTATGACAAATATTATGAACAACTACTGGACAAAGGAGATGCGTATGTCAAAAAACTTTCCAGAATGTCATTCGGTGAGCTTGAAGAGGAATACATCAAGAAGTCGGAAGAGGTTGCCAAACTTCCTCCTTCACCAGTGGAGGTACAAAAGCGAGTGAAGAAAGAGGGTATAATTATATGGAGACAAACTCGCAGGATTACGAAAGGAAACTACTTACGAACGCAACTTTTTCTCATTGGTGTTGCTATCAAAAAAAATAATGCAATTCGTCTGAGCGATAAAGCTAACTCTATTATTTCAAAACATGATGTTAATGATGTCGTAGATAAGCGGGAGTTTGACAGTGTGAACAACGAGCTAACAAACGCTCAAGGTATAATCATCAAACTAAGGAATAAAGCGAAGGCAAGTGGTATAAGTCGAGAGGAACTAATTGATATAGTTGAAAGAACTAAAAAGAATAATGGTACAATTAACTATTCAGCAGTAGGAAGAGAAATAGGTGAAAGTAATCATACTGCAAAGAGAAAGTGTGAACAACATCGAATAAAATAAAAATGGAATTTGGAAAATGGAAGTGGCATCCAATTTTCCATTGTAATTAGTAACCGCTAAGCGGCGACCGTTACATAAATAGTTTTGGTAATTCTGATATTGTAACGGGTATCAGAGTTGCCATTTTTGTTTTAAGGATTTACCATGACCAATCAAAATATAACCGTTTCACCTTCCGGTAAAGTTTATCTCACTTTACCAAACAAAAATTACAAATCTATACGTTGTATTGGAAAATTTCGACATTGGAAACGATGGTTGCCGTTTGATATCATTCTTAGATAAATTTGTCAACAGTTGTTGATTTGAAGAAGCTAAAGATATTTTTTGTATAATTGACTGCTTGGAAGTGATGGAACAATCCATTACGCTGTTAAACAACCAATGTCACGGATTGACAAGTGAAAAATACCGAATCAAAAGAAAACACATTTACAGAAATATTACTTTACACCACACCCAATGGCAAAGTAAAAGTAGAAATCTTTTTGCAAAATGAAACCATCTGGCTTACACAGAAAAAAATAGC
>JACPVN010000478.1 GCA_016191715.1 Ignavibacteriota bacterium
CTTTAGTTGGTGAATACATCAAAGAACCAGAATTTCTCAAAACTAATTTCAAATCGAAAACAACTGATTTTCCCTGTAACATGCTTTACTCTATGAACTTATACCCTTTTTGTTTTTCAACTGTTGGACACTACTGATATTGGGTCTACAATTACAGGATTATCAATATTACTACAAATGTAGGAATCGTCAGTAGATATGCAGTAAAAGGACGGGTTATCATCACTTCGCGGTTATATCGTAAAAGGAGGGGATTCATGGGCAGAGTATTACAGAACAACGATTGGGAAATATGCACTCATGGATGTTGAAGCGAAGGAGGAACTCATACTGCAAGCCACCGGGTACAAAGCGAAACACACCATGTTGTACGTTGATTGCTTCAGCGTCGTGCTTGCGACGTTGAGAACCCTAGCAGTTACACGAGAAAAAGAATGTACCTCGTTTGAGAAAGAACTAACGATTGGTTGTACGTTAATTTCTGATGGTGAAAAAATTATGAATACTAAGCAACTCCACATTAATTGCTCGTTGTCTCCGTTTTCCGGTCTCCCCGCAGTTGATGGAAAGAACTACTCTTCCAATGATTTTCATAGCGAGATTCTCGTTATCGTTTTTTCGTGCAATCATTGTCCGTACGTGCAGGCGTATGAAGAGAGGATGATGGCGTTTCAGAACGAGTACGCATCGAAAGGTGTTCAACTCGTTGCAATCAATTCAAACGATGAAGTGAATTATCCGGAAGATAATTTTGAAAGCATGGTGAAGCGTGCGAAGTTGAGAAATTTCAATTTCATCTACCTGCGCGATGAAAATCAAACAGTTGCAGAATCATTCGGCGCAACGCATACACCACAGTTTTTTGTATTTGATACTGCACGAAAACTCTGCTACTCCGGTAAGTTCGATGATAATTGGAAAGATGCTCAGGCAGTAAAAGAGCATTATCTTCGTGATGCTGTTGATGCGTTGCTTGCTGGAAACGAGGTGAATGTGAAAGAAACATATTCAATCGGATGTACAATAAAATGGAGATGAGATGAAACGTATAATAACACTTTCGATTTTATTGCTTTTATTGATTTTTTCACATCAAACATTCTCACAACGAGTCATTGTTTTGGTGATTGATGGTGCGAGATACTCCGAGTCGTTCGGTGCGGAAAGTACTTACATGCCGAAAATCTGGAAAAACATGAAACCGCTTGGCACGCTTTGGTCAAACTTCCGCAACGAAGGAACAACGTCAACCAATCCGGGACACGCCTCTATGATAACAGGCACGTGGCAAACCATTGATAACAACGGAAACACCCGTCCAACCATGCCGACCGTGTTTGAATATTTCCGAAAGCAAACGGGAACAGATTCTTCTGCAATGTATGTAGCCGTCGGAAAGTCGAAGTTGAATATTCTTACATACAGCACTCATGCTGAATACGGTGCGGGTTACAAGGCATCACAATTTATCGGCTCAAACGATGCGACAGTGTATAATGGAGTTGTTTCAATTATGAATACAAAACATCCAAGATTGATGGTGATAAATTTCCCCACAGTAGATGTCGTTGGTCATACAGGAAATTGGAACAACTATCTCAATGCTATCCGCGCCGCAGATTCATTAACGTATGAATTGTGGAAGAAAATTCAAGCGGATACATTGTACAAAGATAGCACCACACTCTTCATCACCAATGACCACGGACGGCACGACAGTACGCACGGAGGATTTCAAAATCACGGAGATGCGTGCGAAGGATGTCGCCACATTATGTTGCTTGCCATCGGACAAAAATTTCCTGCCGGAAAAACTGTTACAACAACACGGACACAACGGGACATTGCAACGACAATCGGAGAATTGCTTTCGTTTACAACCCCGCTTTCACTTGGGAGTAATCTTCTCGCCGACACTTCTTCCGTGACAAGTGTGGATAACGTCGAAAAGATTTCGCCAAGCGAATTTTCTCTTGAACAAAATTTCCCCAATCCGTTCAACCCGGTAACAGTTATAAGTTATCAGTTAAAAGTGAAAAGTTCTGTTACTGTAAAAGTGTTCGATATTGTCGGAAACGAAGTAGCAATGATAATAAATGAAGTTCAGGAAGCAGGATTTAAGTCGTTTAGATGGAATGCAGGCGATTTATCAAGCGGGGTGTATTATTATCAACTGAATGTTGGTGAGTTCAGCCAAACGAAAAAATTATTACTTCTGAGATAACAATGTTGCAACCTTCGTTCAGGTGAAGTCGTACTTACTTTAGCATTTCAATTCAAAATGAAAAGTGAAAATTTGTTGATTGATCATTAAGTATTGTAACTTTTCACTTTGAACTTTTCATTATGATTCAAATAAAAAACATCACCAAGTCATTCCCTTCCGTCGTAGCACTAAACGATGTCTCTCTTGAAATTCAGGACAGGTCGTTCTACGGATTGCTCGGACCGAACGGTGCAGGAAAGACAACGATGATGAATTTGCTTATAGGATATCTTCAACCGGATAAGGGTGAGCTGTTAATCGGCGGTCAGAAACAAACTCCGGAGAATTTGAATCTGAGGAAGAATATCGGATTCGTACCTCAAACAATTGCCTTGTATGATGATGTTTCCGCTCAGACGAATTTAGAAATTTTCGGAAGTTTTTTTGACATCAAAACTAATATTTTGAAAGAGCGAATTGATGAGCAGTTGAACGCAGTCGGATTGTTTGAGAGACGGAAAGATTTGGTCAAAACATATTCCGGCGGAATGAAGCGGCGACTGAACATTGCCGCGAGCATGTTGCACAATCCCGAATATTTATTGTGCGACGAACCAACCGTTGGGGTTGACCCGCAATCACGCAATGCAATTTTTGATTTGCTTCAGAAATTAAATTCCGAAGGGAAAACCATCATCTACACAACGCATTACATGGAAGAAGCAGAGCGATTGTGCGACAAGATTGCAATTATTGATTCAGGGAAAATTATTGCAGAAGGAACGCTCGGTGAATTAGTAGAGAAACTACCGTATGATGAGGCAATCATCATCACGAAAAACAAACAGACGATTCAACACCGCAACTCGCTGAATGATTTCGGCGTCATTCTTGACCACGATGACCACTTCGAACTGAAACCAAACAACGGCATTCCCCTTTCTAAATTTTTTGAAAAAATCGAACACCTTGGCATCGGGTATCAGTCAGTCGAACTGCACAAGCCGACTCTTGAAGCATTGTTTCTTCATCTGACAGGAAGGACACTCCGCGATTGAAACAGATTCTCCGGCTCGTTGTAAAAGAGTATCGCTTATTCATAGCCGATAAAGTTGCACTTGGGCTTACCTTCATCGTTCCGGTAATTTTAACTGCAATATTTGGTGCCGTGTTTGGCGGTACAAGCGCCGGACCGCGTGGCATTCGTCTCGCATTTGTAAACGAGAGTAGTTCGCCAATTGCAACAAGCATCGAGGAAGCGCTGGACACTACAAAAGCGGTTCGCTTGTTGAAAACATTTCGCGGCGAGAATACCATTGAGCAAAAATTTGATTCTCTCTCTGCGAAAGAGTACGTACAAAAAGGAAGCGCAAGCGCCGCGCTCATCATTCCGGCAGATATTTTTTCCGACACATCGTTGGGACTCAAGGTAAAATTCTTTTACGACCCGAAGAACGACATTGAAATGCAAATGCTGAAAGGAATTGTTCAGCGAACGATGTATAGTCAACTCGGAAACTTGTTTCCGCAAATGATGCAGAAGCAAACAGAAAAATTTTTGGGTGCAGATTCGGGCGGCTTGTTCAACCGGGAAATGGCATTGCTCATCAGCGAGTATTTTGAAGTTGATACCAACCTGATTCTTCATCCGAACCTGATGGCGTGGCGTGATTCATCAGAAACAACTTCAGACAGACCGGATTTCTTTGCAGACTTAATCCGCATTGATGAAACACAACTCGTCGGTCAGAAAGTCACGAACCCGTGGGCAACGCGCAGTGTCGGCGGCTGGGCGATGATGTTTCTCCTCTTCACACTTACCGGTTCTGCAACGTCTCTGTTCGATGAAAAGAAAAGCGGCGTTGTTCTTCGCCTCCTCGCCTCGCCGATTTCCCGCATACAAATTTTGTGGAGTAAATATCTGTTCAACGTTTCGCTTGGCGTTGTTCAACTTGTCTTCCTGTTTATTGTCGGCTGGCTGATGTTTGACATCAACGTCTTTCCGAATTTCTTCAATCTTCTGCTCATCATTACTGCGGCGGCGATTGCCTGTACCGCGTTCGGAATGATGCTTGCCGCGTTTTGCAGAACGACTCAACAGGCAAGCGGCTGGGGAACATTGCTTATTCTCTCGATGAGTTCGATTGGCGGCGCGTGGTTTCCTGTTTCGTTCATGCCGGAATACATTCAGTTCTTCAGCAAACTCACAATCATCTACTGGTCAATGGATGGATTTCTCGAAGTGTTGTGGCGCGGCGTCGGCATACTTTCGATTCTTCCAAACATCGGAATTCTTCTCGGCATCGCCGCGCTCGTAAACGTAGTGAGCGTGATTCAATTCAAAAAGGGACACGTCTTTTGACCAATTAAAAATTCCCTACGGGTCGTAGACAAAAGTAAAAAGTAAAAAACATTTTACTTTTTGTTTTTTTACTTTTTACTTGATTTCTTGGTACATTCAAGCCAACAATTTGAATGAATCCGAACGAACCGTGTCAACACCGTTAAAAAATTACCAAGCCATTCCCTCAGATACCTCTCTTGAAGCGGCACGAATTCAATTTTCCATTTATCGTTCGCTTGGTACGGAAGGTCGGGCAAAGATGGCGCTCGAACTTTCTGACAATCTTCGGCGACTTGTTGAGACAGGTGTTCGTTCCCGTCATCCGGAATACGATGACAAGCAAGTCCATCTTGCAGTAATAAAATTGATGGTTGGCGATGAACTGTTTGCCAAAGCGTACCCGGGATGTAACATTGAGCCATGATGAATCAAAGCGATTTTCTCCAACGGTTAAAGGAGTGGTTTGAACAAACACAAATTTCTTACATGCTCACCGGTTCGTTCGGAAGCAGTATCCATGGAGAACCGCGTGCGACAAATGATATAGACATTGTTATTAGCGCAACTCAAACTCAACTTGAAAAATTTTTTGTGTTGGCTCAACAGGATTGTTATGTAAGTGTTGAGGCGGCAAACGATGCTTTGCGCCGCCGTACAATGTTTAATATCATTGACCATAAAACCGGTTGGAAGGCAGATTTAATTTTTCTCAAAGCCCATCCATATTTCGCCGAAGAATTTCATAGACGAAGATTATTTGATGTTTTCGGAATCTCCATGTTTGTAGTTTCTCCTGAAGATACTATTCTCAGCAAACTCGTCTGGATGAAAGAGACAGAGTCGGAGCGGCAGTTTCGGGATGCTGTTAGCGTTGGACTCGTTCAGTATCATAAATTAGATTTGGAATATCTGCAAAAATGGGGAATAGAACTTGGCATAACGGAATTACTCAGCGATGTTCTGAGTCAAGTAAAGACTCTTATTCAATCAGATAAAAGTAACATATAACTAAGTGCCATGAATTTCTCTCCACCTCCATTCGTCACCGGACTCAAATGTCTCATCTGCGGTGCAACATATCCGCACAGCAACATACTTACTTGTCCATCTTGCGGCATCGAAGGCATCCTCGATGTCCTATATGATTACAGTAGCATTGACAATTCGCAATTCACAATTCGCAATTCACAATTCAGTCACTGGCGATACAAAGCGCTTCTCCCCATCTCCCCCGACCTCCATCCTCCCTTTCTTACAGTCGGCTGGACTCCCGTGTATGATGCAAAGCGTTTGGCAAAACATCTCGGCATCAGAAAATTGTTTTTGAAAGATGATGGACGCAATCCGAGTAACTCGTTCAAAGACAGAGCAAGTTCGGTTGGCGTGCTCAAAGCAATCGAATTCGGATTCAAAACGATTGCGTGTGCTTCGACAGGGAACGCGGCTTCATCGCTTGCGTGTATGTCAGCGGCGGTTGGATTACAGAGTTTCATTTTTGTTCCTTCACGTGCGCCGGAACCGAAAGTAACACAACTTCTTATTTTTGGCGCGACGGTGATTAAAGTTCAGGGAACATACGAACAAGCATTTGACTTGTGCCGTGAAGCGTGCGAAAAGTTTGGCTGGTACAATCGCAACAGCGGAACGAATCCGTATTTGGTTGAAGGAAAGAAAACCGCCGGACTCGAAATCGCCGAACAGATGAAAGACGAGATGCCTGATTGGGTTGTCGTTTCGGTCGGCGATGGATGCACTATTGGCGGCATCGGAAAAGGATTGCAGGAGATGAAACAACTCGGTTTCATCGAACGTGTTCCGAAATTGCTTGGCGTTCAGGCAGAAGGCGCAAAACCGATGCTCGAAGCATTTCAATCAGGAAAAGATTTAGTTCCTTCCGAAACAAACACGATTGCTGATTCGATTGCGGTCGGTACGCCGCGCAACTGGCGACGGGCAATCCATCAAATCAAACAATCAAACGGAGAAATGATTGCCGTTTCAGATGAAGAAATTTTGGAAGCGATGCGTGTGACTGCGCGGCTTGGCGGAGTGTTTGGCGAGCCGGCTGGAATTGCTGGTGTTGCTGGTGTGAAAAAAGCGATTCAACAAAACATTATCAAGTCGCATGAGTCGGTTCTTGCTGTGATTACCGGAAACGGATTGAAGGATGTTCAGTCAGCTAAACAGGCGGCGGGTGAAGCATTGAGCATCAAACCGAATATAGATGCTTTGGCAAATGCATTATCCGCGCATCTGAAAATTAATTAACCACGGATGACACGGATTGATTACACGGATTTTCACAGATACTGATTTATGCTACTAAAGAATTGTACAACTATCGTTCTTCAATCAACAATAAAAGAAAAAGTTGATGTACGAATCGAAAAAGGAAAAATAACTGAGCAGAAAAAACGACTCTTGCCTCGACGAGGTGAAGAAATTATTGACCTCGCCGGAAAAATTGTCATCCCCGGCTTCGTTAATGCACACACACATTTGTACTCAAGTCTTGCGCGAGGAATGTCTGCGCCGAAAATACCGCCAAAGAACTTTCTTGAAATCTTGCAAAAAGTCTGGTGGAAACTCGACCGCGCCCTTGATGATGAGTCTATCTATTATAGTGCGCTCGTTGGCGCAATCGAAGCGGCTCTGTGCGGAACAACGACATTGATTGACCATCATGCTTCGCCCAAAGCAATTCATGGTTCGCTTGATATCATCAAACAAGCAATGGAGGAAGTTGGATTGCGCGGAGTGTTGTGCTACGAAGTTACCGACCGGGGCGGAAAGAAAGAGCGGAACGAAGGTTTGGATGAAAACGAGAGATTCATTCAGGCAAACAAAACCAATTCACAATTTCGAGGAATGGTTGGCGCACATGCTTCGTTCACACTCGGCAATGAATCATTGAGATTGTTAGGCGAGATGGCTGAACAAAATCAAACCGGTGTTCACATTCATACTGCAGAAGACAAATGTGATGTTGTTGATGCGGAAGAAAATTACCGGCAATCTGTTGCGGAACGATTGAATCAATGGAACATACTGAAGAAAGAATCAATCCTTGCTCATTGCATTCATCATTCACCAAACGATTTTCGAATAATCCATCAACACAACTGCTGGTTGGTTCATAATCCCCGTTCGAACATGAATAATGCAGTCGGTCATGCACCGCTTCAATTGTTTGGTGAGCGCTCAGCGCTTGGCACAGACGGATTTCCGGCGGATATGTTTGAGGAGGGGAGAACGGGATTCTTCAAGAATCAGGATATGCGATATGGGATGTTGGATATGAGCAGAAAAACTCAATCATCAATTACTACTCACCAATCACCCGACTTTAGTCTGTTAGTAACTGGTGGACAAAAGTTGGTTTCTGAAATCTTTCAGGAAAAGTTTGGAACACTGAGAGAAGGAAGTGTTGCTGATTTGATGGTACTTGATTATCAATCACCAACACCGATGACAAAAGAAAATCTTGCAGGACATTTTTTGTTCGGGATGCGTTCATCACATGTTGAGTCAGTAATGGTTGGCGGGAAATGGATTGTGTGGAACCGGGAGTTTCCGGGAATTGATGTCGAGAGCATCATGAGCAAAGCAAGAATATCCGCGATGAAGTTGTGGAAGCGAATGAGATAGTTCTTCTGCACCATACTATTATCTACTGAAATTCCCGATGTGTTTTTATACCTCACTTGAAAAAACTGCTGATATGCTTGAGGAACAATTCGACGCGACGTTCGAAGATAGAAGAATCTTTTTTCCGTTTTATGTTGTCTCCGGTTTTTCGTTTCCAAGGGTCCCAATCATAACAACCGAATCGCCAAGAGTGATACAAAGTATTCCCTGGGGATTGATACCGTTTTGGTGTAGAGATGAAAAGCACGCGCACGAGATGCGTGGTTACAATCTCAACGCGCGTGGAGAAACGCTGTTCGAAAAAGCATCGTTCAAACATTCGATTGTCAGGCGAAGATGCTTGGTGTTGGTCTCCGGATTTTTTGAATGGCATACGTATCGAAAGAATAAATATCCGTTTTATATCCGGATGAAGAATCATCAGCCGTTCGCACTTGGCGGATTGTATGACCATTGGACAAATAAGGAGAACGGAGAAATTATAACATCGTTTGCCATCATCACAACGGAGGCGAATGAGCTTCTTTCGGAAATTCATAATACAAAAAGCAGAATGCCGTTGATTCTCCCTCAAGCGAAAGAACGGGAGTGGATTGGTGCGATATCAAAACAGGAAATTGAAACCATGATTCAGCCCTCTGACGAAACATTGCTTGAAGCATGTTCCGTTTCAACATTACTTTCAAGCAGAACACAAAATCCCAACACACCGGATGTTCAATCGCCATGTGAATATCCGGAACTTACCGATACTCTTTATGCAAAAATCAAAACACGAACGTAATTGGTTGGAATCACTCCTGCCATTATTCAAACAATACAAGAACATGAAACATCCGCTCGAATATCAGAACCGTTATCAATTGGTGGTGGTGGTAATTCTTTCATCGCGTACCTCCGATAAAAGTGTGAATGTTGCGTCGAAAAAATTATTTCAACAATTTCCGACGCTTGCTTCTCTCTCAATAACAACGATCGAAGAGTTGTATCCTTTTATCAAATCCATCCCCGGATTCAGGAAGAAAGGTACATGGCTTATCGAACTCGCAAAACAAGTGAAATCCGACGAGGACATCCCACGCAGGCAGAAAGAACTTACCACACTTCCCGGCATCGGGAGAAAAACCGCCAATGTCATCATGAGTGAATCAGGCGATACAATGGAAGGCGTGATTGTTGATTTACATGTACTGAGAGTCGCCCCGCGTATCGGGTTGGCAACGGGAACGAATCCTGAAAAGATAGAGAAACAAATGATGGAAATATTTCCACAGAAATACTGGAGACAACTTGGAATGAGTTTGACATTTCTTGGAAGAGAAATATGCCGACCTACGAATCCGAAGTGTCATGAGTGTCCGATGAATCCCGTTTGTGAATACTTCAAATCCAATCAGTAGCAACCATAAGAAAACAAAAAACAAAGTACCAAGAACTAAGTACTAACTGTGGCTGAACTCATCCCCATAGCATTCGAGAATCTTCTGAAACGTATCTATTACGAGTATCGGAAGAATGATTCCATTTTCGATTTACCGTCGAGAAAGTTTTATCGTCCGAATCCTGAATTAGATTTGTCGGTAATCTTTTGCGGAAACAACGCGGCAAATCCGGTCGGACCGGCCGCGGGACCGCACACACAACTTGCACAAAACATTGTTCTCTCATGGCTTGCCGGTGCGCGAATTCTTGAACTGAAAACAGTGCAAATCAAAGACGAATTACAACTCACTCGTCCATGTATTGATATGGCAACAGTTGGATACAACACAGAGTGGTCGCAGGAACTTCGGCTTGATGAATCGCTGAGGGAGTATGTGAAGGCGAGTATGATTATTGACATGCTGAAGCAGTCGTTACAGGTTACAGGTTACGGGTTACAGGTTTCAGGAATAACACTGGAAACAGAAAACAGGAAACTCGAAACTGTCTTCGACATCAGTGTAGGATATGACCTTGCCGGAATCCAATCTTCGCAAATCAGGAGTTGGTTGCAAACAATGCGAGATGCTTCACAGTTGATTGATGAGTTACGATTACAGATTCCGGATGAATTTGCTGCGTTTCGAAATCTGCCATTCAAATCAGAAATCGGAAACAGCATTACGCTTTCTACGTTTCATGGTTGTCCCACTGGCGAGATTGAAAAAATTTGTGAGTTCCTGATATCGGAAATGGATTTTCATGTCATCATCAAAATGAATCCGCCGATGCTTGGCAAGGAACGGCTTGAACATTTGTTGTATGAGAAGCTCGGCTACACCGACATCGAAGTACATCAGAAAGCATACGAGACAAGCATCAAGTTTAATGAAGCGGTGGACATGGTGCGACGCTTGCAAACGGTCGCATCACGGGGTAACAAAACAATCGGCGTGAAATTCGGCAACACGCTTGAAGTTTACAACAAGGGAAATTTTCTGAAGGATAAGATTCAATATCTTTCCGGTCAGCCGTTGCATATTCTTCACCTTGCACTTGTGGATGAATGGAGAAAAGTGTTCGGCGCTGATTTTCCGATTTCATTCTCTGCCGGTGTTGATGCAAACAATTTTCCTGATATGGTTGCAATCGGGCTCGTTCCGGTAACAACTTGTACCGACCTTCTTCGCCCCGGCGGCTACGCACGGCTTCCACAGTATCTCTATA
>JACPVN010000479.1 GCA_016191715.1 Ignavibacteriota bacterium
ATCAATCCGTTCGCGAAGGAGTATCGCTTTCTTTTTTGCAACAGCATTGGAAAGACGAAGTTCCGGCAACACATCGAGCGAAGTTGTGTCAACTGTTGTTAAACAACTTTCAAACAACTCTTTGTTCTGAGATTGGACGGCGTACGTTTTTGCCATATACACATACGTCATGAGAAACTTGCCGTTGTTTATTTTCAATGCTTCATCAAACTGCGCTTTTGCTCGTTCGGGTTTTCCGCCAAGTGCCGCAGGTGTTGAGCCGTAAAGTGTGCCGAGGAAGAAATACGCTCCGCCTTGATAAAACTCCGGTTGTTTCTCTTTCACGAACTGCATCATCGCTTCTACTTTGGGAACGTCGGCAATTGCATCGGGATTCGTGAGACTGAGGTAAATATATCCGCCCCAACCGATTGCCGTCCAAAACACCGCCGGGACATCATCCTTCGAAAACGTATTCAATGCCGATGTAAATTCCGTTATGTCTGTATCCAATGCGTGTGCGAACGTTTTGTTTTGAATCAATATCTTCAATCCGTAATCACGACCGCGCAGGTAGAACAGCTTTGCCCGCTCTGGAGTTGCATCTTCTGCAAACGCAAGTGCGTAACTCGAATATCCCATCGAAGCGAGAAGTTGAAAATGCTCGTTCTCCTTGTCGCTTTCCATAACCGCTTCAAGCAGTTTCAGGTTTGATGCGATGCTTTTTTCTGCAATGTCCAAATCTTCTTCACGATTCAAAACATCAAAGCCATTATCCATGATGCCGCCAATGGAACTGATGGCTATTTGTTGAATACATCCAACAAAGAGAAGGGAGAGAAGTAAAATGTAGTAAGAGTATTTCATTCCGTATAGTTAAAAATCGGAACGAATATAAGAAAAAAAGGGGGAAGGGAAAATAGCAGTGAAAACTTGTTGTCACATAATATTGGTAGAAGAAAACTTATTTCAAACTAGTCTTGGGTAGGAATCCCCCTCCAGTAATTAGGGAAGGACCATTGACTAAAATAGGAAACTTGAGAAAACTACCTGCTTCAACCAAATCATGTTTAGCAAATCGGAATGTTTGACTGATGTATGGTATTATTATTAAACCATAGTATAGGGTCACGTTGATTCCAATATCAACAGACTCATCTTCAGTTATAAATGTTGGACCAGCTGACACAAAGAAATATTCTGCTCCAAGAAAATACTTCATACGCTTGGCACTTACACAATAATCAACAGAAGCAACAAAACCATAATTACTTTTTGAAGTTGTTATCGTGTAACTAAGTTCAAACCCTATTGTGAATCCGCCCTTCTCACCGAATGTATGTCCAATCTTCAGTCCAGGATTAATAAAGTATCTATCACACTCATAGGTAAAAGCATTGGTTTGAGAAAACAGGTTGATCAAAAAAAGAATTGAAGTCAGTTTGAATATTTGCTGTTTCTTCAATTATTATGACTTTCTTAAAGTATTTATTTCTTGTATTGTTTTATGTAAAAAAAATCTCTGCAAGGCTTGTTCGATGTCGTTTCAACAATTTTTATTCAAAAAGTGAGTGCCATCAGTGTTTTGACTTGATGGCACTCCAAAATAAGTTTATTATAAAGTTAATTTTTTATCTTAATAAAATCAACTTCTTCGTTTCAACATACGTTCCTGCCTGAATCTGATAGAAGTACACACCGCTTTCGATTCCTTGAGCATTCCATTCCTGAGTATAGTTTCCAGCAGACAATTCTTCATTGACAATTGTTGCCACTTCTTTTCCAAGAACATCAAATATTTTAATGCTCACAAAAGACATCGCCGGAATACTGAATGAAATTTTTGTTGTCGGGTTAAATGGGTTAGGATAATTATCAGAAAGAGTGAACTGAGAGGGAATTAAGTCATCACGTTGTTCAACAGATAACACTCCGCCGGACGTTGTTTTCAAAATTATTCCGCTATCTCCGACAGCCCATCCTGTATTTTGATTCACAAAGAAAATAGAATAAAGATCTTTCGTTGTGTTGGTGGTTTGAGATAACCAATTCGTTCCTCCGTTTGTTGTGTAAAGAATAGTCCCGCCTTGACCGGAAATCCAACCATTATTTGCATCACTAAATTGAACCGACATGAGATATTTGTTCACACTTGTTGTTTGTG
>JACPVN010000480.1 GCA_016191715.1 Ignavibacteriota bacterium
AGTTCTAAAAACTCTATTTTCTTTGCGCCACTTTGTGTTTCCTTTGTGTGCTTTGCGGTTAAACTTTTTAAATTGAAGTTGTGGAACTACCCTTGATTTGTGGTTCATCATAAATATGCATACTTCATGAGTGAAGGCGCTATAAAAAAAATGTGTAGAGAGGTTGTTTCAAAATATACAAACGATTGTAGGACGGAAATCCTTTTCCGTCCTTTTTTCCTACCGTTACTCGCATCACAGTTACAAACCGGACAGGCGGGGACGCCTGTCCTACTCCACTACTCCCCTTCTCCCCTTCTCCCTACACCCCCGCTCCCGCGCTCCTCTGCTAAAACTCCGTTACCTTTTTTCTGAAAGTCCCCCTTTCATTCTCCTTTGTGAAGGGGACTTCTTGAGTGTTTTATTTTTAAACTCATTTCACATTCATCAACCGGATAGACAGGCGGGGACGCCTGTCCTACTCCACTACTCCCCTTCTCCCTACACCCCCGCTCCCGCGCTCCTCTGCTAAAACTCCGTTACCTTTTCCCCTCACGAACGACTACTATTAAAAGGGTATTTCGTTTATCAGAAGAAAGAGTTCATGCGGAAATCAGAACCGGTAGTTGAAGCGATTGAATGGATACAGGAACATTGGAAAGAAGGTAAATCATTAAAAGAAGTTGCCTGGACATTTCAGGTCAATGAGACAACATTAGAACACGCTTTCCACGAATCAGTCGGAATGACAGTGAAGCATTTTATTGACACCCAGCGAAAGGAATTTGTCCTTCAGGCATTGAAGGATGGATACGATTTCGGGTACGAGGTCGGTCAGTTGATTGGCTTTAGAACAGACCGTGCGTTTTACCGATGGGCTGAACGGGTATTCGAGAAAACGTTATGGGATTTACGAAAGAAAGATGAATCGGAGAATGGGTGAACCGGAGAAAGGGTGAACGAAAGAGTTCTTGTCTCTTCAATATGACAAAACCTCAATCCCAAGAAATAGGGACTTTTTTCTCTTGAATCATGAACAAAATTTTCTGACATTTGACCTGACTTTTTCAGAGATAGGAGTTTCTCCCTTGGCGACATAATTATATCAATGTGAATCATGTTTGAATCAACAAACAACAGAAAAGTTTTTGAAGAGAACGATGTCTTACCGGGAACGGGGAACAAGCGCCGACCCGAAAGCGACTCAGCCCGATTCATTCGTGCCGCTTCGCGAGACAACGAAAATAAGCATTGTGGATGACGACGTACTTCCGGGCGTTCGATATTTCTACCATGTCCGCGCCTTCAACAACAAGGGCTACGGTCCCTGGTCGAATGTGGTAAGCAAAGTACAGTAGAAAGCAATAATACTTGCCACGCACTTCTCTTGGAAAAATTGTCAAAGTTCGGACGATAATCGGATTGTATGAAGAAAAAGTGCGTGGCAAGTGTAATTCACTATTCACAAATTAACGAATCACAAAACGAAGTGCGTGGCGCGTTACAACAACTTGTAGGACGAAATTTATTTCGTCTGCATAATTGTCGAGATAAATCTCGACCTACACGATGACAACCTTGCGAAGGTTTTACTACATAGCAAAGAAAAGTTCTCAATCTATGATTCAAATTTCTTTACAGGAAAATCTTCGCAAGGTTACACTTTCAAACACGGAGCGGGACAGAACATATACTCCTTGTGGTTAGGGAAGAACGAATGTTCCTATTTCGCTCCGAGATTTTCAAAAACAAAAAGCATGACCGTAAACGGTCACGCTATGAAAATCAAGTCCGATAAATCGGACTGACTAAAACAGTCCCGTTTACAGGGCTTGTAAGATGTAGCGTTATCATTCATGGTAACGATACTTGTGTAATGAACGAATTCACTATTCACCTTTTAACGAATCACTAATTAACTACTCACTAATTCACTTTTTCTTAAAGAAAGGTTACCCATGAAAACATTGTTATCATTTTTTGCTTTAGTAATCATATCCGTTTCCAAGATTTATTCACAGGACACCATAAATGTTAATCCCGGCTGGAATATGATTGGCACTATATCAACTCGGACTATAAACGAAATTAGAAGTGAACCACCGGGAATCATTACTTCAGTTTTCTATGGTTATTCAACAGGTGGTTATTCAACAAAGGATACATTGATAAAAGGGAGAGGTTATTGGGTCAAGGCAAATCAGTCAGGATTGATACTCTCTGTCAATCAGGCTCCAAATGTACCATCTACCCCGTTTCCCAACGATAATGATACCGGAGTTTCGACAACAATGAAACTGAGCTGGAGTTGCAACGACCCTGATAGTGACCCGCTCACATACGATGTGTACTTTGGAACGGATAACCCACCGACAACAATAATATCTTCAAATCAAGGAGATACAAGTATCAGCAGGGATAATCTGAGCAACAGTACAATGTACTACTGGAAGGTTCTTGCGAAGGATACCTATGGTTATACTTCAACAAGCGGGGTATGGAAATTTACAACTTCAGCGCCGGCGAATCAACCACCTGTCCAAGCATCGAATCTGTATCCTGCTGATGGTGAAGTCGGTGTTTTACCCTCAGTCACATTAACATGGTCATGCACAGATCCGGAGGCTGACCCATTGACATACGATGTTTATTTCGGAACAGACAATCCGCCTGCAACAAAAGTTAGTTCCGATCAAACGGAAACAAACTTCATTCAAAGCGGATTGAGCAATGGCGTTATATATTACTGGAAAGTTATTGCAAAAGATAATCAGGGCAACTTCACAGAAGGCGAGGTTTGGTCATTTACTACAGCAGGGCCATGCCCCGGCATTCCTACTGTAACGTATGAGGGAAAAACATACAATACCATACAAATTGGAACACACTGTTGGTTGAAAGAGAATCTTGATGTCGGCACAAGAATAAACGGAACTGCTAATCAGACAAACAATAGTACAATAGAAAAGTATTGTTACAATAATGACCCTGCCCAGTGTAACACGTATGGTGGATTATACCAATGGAATGAAGCTATGCAATATGGTACAATACCGGGTGCGCAAGGTATTTGTCCTACAGGATGGCATATCCCTACGTTGGCGGAATTACAAACCTTGTCATCGACGGTGAATTATGATGCAAACTCTTTGAAAGCGATTGGACAAGGAACTGGAGGAGGCGCCGGTACAAACACAAGCGGTTTCTCCGCTCTGTTTTCAGGTAACCGTTACTTTGATGGTGGTTTTTACAATATCGGAGAATACACTTACTTTTGGAGTTCTACTGAAAACGGAGCGACAAATGGAACCATCCTTAGCTTGACAAACTTTGATAGCAATACCTACTTCCATTACTGGAGAAAGGATATCGGTTATTGTATTCGATGTATCAAAGATTAGGTTCATAAACTATTCACGCTGAGAATTATACCTACGGTATAGTCTATGACCCGTAGGGTAGATAGAACAATTAACGAAGTACAAATAGAATACGGAGCGAGATTGAACGTTTCTCCTTGTAGTTAGAGAAGAAAGAATTTTACCGTTTCGCTCCGGGATTTTAGAAAACAAAAACCGAAAACCTTGCGAAGGTTTGTTGGTGAAAAAAGGCAGTCGAGAATACAACGATTATTTTTGCTAACGATGAAGAACCTTCGCAAGGATTATTCACCATTTAACGAATCACAATTTAACTAATCACTAATTCACTATTCACTAATTAACCTATAACCAATTGGAGTTACTATGAAATATTTTATAACGTTTTTCATTTTTACTTTCGCATTTTGCATTGCACTTGATGCGCAGATTCCCGGCAAGCTTTCCACGAATGGGTTGCGGGTCTCGTCTTCTACATCACTCGGTTCATCTGGTCCGCAGAATTTGCTTTTTCATTCCTCAATATATCTGCATAATGTCCAAAATCAATCTTCAGATAGCGTAGTGGAAACATGGGTGAAAAATTCTGATTTATCCTCTGGTATTAATACTTTGGACATCGCAAATGATATGGCACAAGATATTTCCGGAAATATTTATGTAACAGGAATAAGTGGGAGTGGATGGGATAGGTTAGATTATCTTACAATTAAATATAATTCTGTTGGAGAGTCACTTTGGATAGCACGTTATAATGGTTCTGGAAATGGTGTTGATTACGCATCTGCTATAGCCGTAGATGCCTCAGGAAATGTCTATGTAACTGGTTCGAGTGAAGGATTGGGTACCTCAGATGATTATGCAACAATAAAATATGATTCCTCAGGAGTAGAGCAGTGGGTTGTTCGATATAATGGTTCGCGAAATGTCGTTGATGCGGCGAGTGATATTGCAGTTGACGCAATAGGAAATGTGTATGTCACAGGGTACAGTGGAGAAGTAGGCACGTCAGATGATTATACCACAATCAAATACAATTCTTCTGGAGAAGAGCAATGGGCCATGCACTATAATGGCCCAACTAATTCAAGTGATAAAGCAACAGCACTCTCAATAGATGCTTTGGGGAATATATATGTAACAGGTAATAGCGAATCGGCAACATGGTACGATATTGCCACAGTAAAATATAATTCATTAGGCATCGAAGAATGGGTAGTACGTTACAACGGCTTTGCAAATTTAAACGATGAAGCAACCGCTATAGCTGTCGATGCTTCTGGGGGGGTGTATGTTGCAGGAATGATATATGAGGAAGCTTATCACGGTAATTATATCACGATAAAATATGATGCAACAGGTGTGCTTCAATGGACGAAGATTTTTCGTTCGTCGAATAGATATTCATACATCGACAATAGTGCGGTTGCTATCACTGTTGACGGAGCAGGTAATATATATTCAACTGGGTATATTTATGATGGAGTTGCAGCCCGCGATTATCTAACTGTCAAATATAGTTCTGCTGGTACAGTACTCTGGTCTGTAAAATACAATGGTCCAGAAAATTCTTATGATGTTGCGCATGATATCGCGGTTGATATATCAGGAAACGTCTACGTTACGGGAACCGGGTATTCATCAACTACCGGCGTAGATTATGTAACTGTCAAATATAATTCATTGGGCGTTCAACAATGGATGTCAAGATACACCGGCACTGGTAATAATGACGATACGCCTGCGTCAATCG
The DNA here is from genome assembly GCA_016191715.1 of Ignavibacteriota bacterium. GTDB lineage: Bacteria > Bacteroidota > Ignavibacteria > UBA10030 > SZUA-254 > FW602-bin19. The sequence goes on from JACPVN010000480.1 coordinate 5,113, forward strand.
TGGTTGACGCATCTGGGAATGTATGTGTAACGGGGTATAGCTTGGGTTCAGAAACAGGTTACGACTATGCGACGATAAAATATAGCACTACAGGTATTAAGCAATGGAGTAATACGGTAAACTTTGTAATCAATACCTTCACACTCGCTGTAAATGCAACCAATGGTATAGTGACGAAGAATCCCGATCAAGCCACATATGAGCAAGGTACCGTTGTGATGATGACCCAAACTGCTGATCGTGGCTACGACTTTACTGGATGGAGTGGTGATACCACAGGAACAGATAATCCGATTTCAGTTACCATGGATAGAGACAAAATCATCAACGCCACTTATTCAATAAACTCTACTTACGTGCAACAGTATCGTTCCGCTACGTCTGAATCTTGGGCATTAGCAAAAGATACAAAAGGAAAATTCAAATCTCTACCTCGCAAACCGGATAAAAATTTCTTCAAATTCAATCTCATCGCAGATTCTACCGGGGTGTTGTCCCTTGATTTTGGAGCAACCGCAAAAGGAGCTATTACTCGCGGGAAGTTGAAAGTTGATACACTTTCAATCTTCACTAATGTTAAAAAGTTGAAGGACACTCTTTCAGTTACACGTGGCGAAACGTTGCAGGTAGATGGAATTGCAACGATTGGAAAAGTTCTCAAAGTAAAATATGCATGGGGACAAAAAGGGAAGCCAACCTTAGTCAGTTCCTACAAACTCAATCAGCCCGGTTTGCCTATGCCAAACTATCACAATGTTGGTGAAGAAGTTTTTGCACAGGGCGCTTTCCCGAATGGTTTAGTTGTCGGTATTCCGCAAGGGACGAAAGGAGCGAACTCGGTTCTTCATAAGAAATATGCAGACGTGCAGAAATCGTTGGTGAAGATTATCAAAAAGATTCCCGTCCTTCACTCCGATACACTCTCAGCGCGTTGTCTCGATTCGCTCGATGGGACAAAGAAGAAACCGATAGCAACTCAACAAAAGAGTTTACCGCCGGATAAACACAACAACAGACTCTTCGCTGAAGCGCTTGCATTGGAGTTAAACATCGCCGCAAGCGCGAGGGAAAAATTCCCCATCGGATTGGGTGAGTTGACGTTTGAAGATACTGTTGCCAATCCGTTCAACGGTCAGCCGGTGAGTACGATTTCTGCAATGGCGGATTCGATGCTATCGTGCTTGTCGCTTGCTTCAATATCAGGTGAAACGTATGACGATTTGTATTCGGCAATCAGGATGATTAATCAGGCGTTCAGCGATACGTTAGTGGATACACTTTCATTTGCCTCAAAGACGAAACTCACAGGAGTAAAGCGATTGCTCGATGTGTATTACCTCCACGTAACTCCGGGGCTTGAACCCATTTCTCTCGTTTCCTTCAATGAACAACTATCAGAAGAACCGGAAGGATTTGCGTTGTATCAGAACTATCCGAATCCGTTCAATCCGACGACGAATTTCGGATTTCGGATTGCCAATTTCGGATCGGTGACATTAAAGGTGTTTAATCTTCTTGGTCAAGAAGTAGCAACATTATTGAATAACGAAACGATGGATGAAGGTGAGTACGAAATTCCGTTTGATGCTTCTACCCTTCCGAGCGGCGTCTATTATTATCGCTTGAATGTGGAAACACTGGATGACGATGGTTTGGCTGAAAACATGACGAGCGTGAAGAAGATGATATTGCTCAGATAAGGACATTCTAAAAGATGACGAATACTTGCCACGCACTTCTCTTGGAAATATTGCCAAAGTTCGGACGATAATCGGATTGTATGAAGAAAAAGTGCGTGGCAAGTATAATTCACTATTCACAAATTAACGAATCACAAAACGAAGTGCGTGGCGCGTTACAACAACTTGTAGGACGAAATTTATTTCGTCTGCATAATAGTCGAGATAAATCTCGACCTACAGAAAGAAAAGAAGTGAAACAGAGTTCAAAGAGAAGAAGATGTTTCTTACAGAAATTGGATTTGGTTTTCCATCTCGGAAGAATCCAATACTTCGCACAGAAGAGAAATACCATTCACGATTTGACTGATGGAAAGACTTTTCGACGCAAAGACTATTCCGCAGTGCGAACTACCTTGGGCATGAATGCGAAGGAAATCTTCATCCTGAGTAATCAACACTCTGCCGAGTCGGGTAGCGAGGTGTAGATGTTCTTCATCTGCCGCGCCACGCATCAACGCTTCGGGAGTAGTAAGAACATCGAGACCGCGATATCGCAAAGCGGCGATAACTGCACGTGCGATATGTTCATCCGTGTACAGCTTCACCAAATCGTTCACGTAGTTTTTTCTCGACTAACGATGGCGTGGCATTGCGCATCGCTTCAACAAACTCATCATCGCGTTTTGCCCGCTCGTCAATCTCGGTTTTGTGGTCATAATAGTACGCAAGTGCGGCGTAAACTCCCAGAAGCGGAATATCATATTCACTTGCAATTTCATCGGCGCTCATACCGAGCGCATCATGCCAGATGACGATGTTATGTACGGTGATTCGATGCCCGGCGATGCGCGGCTTGCCGCCGCATACGCCCGGAGTAATTTCGATATGTTTATCAAGCGTGTCGGTTTGCATTATTGTTTCCATTGTTATTTGAACGGGTGTAATCTAAGGAATGAAATTTCAAAATACAATTTGGGTAAGAGAACTTGCCACGCACTTCTCTTTGAAAATTTGTCAACGTTCGGGCTATGAACGGACTTTATGAAGAACAAGTGCGTGGCAAGTATAATCCACAAATTAAGCAATAACTAACTGAAGTGACACAAGAATGAAAAAACTTTGCAATAACCCCACGATTTATCGTGGGGGAAAAAGAATCTCCGCACCCAAAGTGGCTTTAGCCACTGAAATCAGGGCTGAAGCCCAAGTTTTCTTGTGCGTTTGTTTCCCCATCCGGTCCCTAAGGGATGGCTTCGCCAAAGGATGGGGTTATTGCACAGATAGTTTTTCACACTTGCGTAACTACTAATTAACGATTGGCGCTGGCGGCACGGCGAAGTCGACGCTGGGCGGCAGGTCGGCCGCCGCGCTGGCCGCGATGTGGCCGGCAAGCAGGTCGAGGCGCTGTTCCAGGTCGGCGATC
>JACPVN010000100.1 GCA_016191715.1 Ignavibacteriota bacterium
GATGTAACAGTCGCTTTCGGATTTCCTAATCGGATTGCATTTGTGTACGCGTTGCTTTTGATTGTTCCGACTGTTCCGATAACGCCGACGCGATTATTCTTTGTCGCTTCTGATGCGGCGTTTGCACCGGGAACAATCACACCAACGACAGGAATCTTCGCGCGTTTCTGAACAACATCAATTGCAACAGATGAAACCGTATTACAAGCAATCACAATCATCTTCACGTTCTTACTGATAAGAAACGCAGTATCCTGAACAGCATACTCACGAACTGTTTCCGGCGATTTAGAACCATACGGCACACGTGCGGTATCACCGAAATAGACAATGTTTTCGTGCGGCAACCGTTTCATCAGCGCACGTACGACTGTAAGTCCACCAATGCCCGAATCGAATACGCCGATGGGCTTTGCTTGCTCGTGTTTGTAATCAATCATTGAGACGCACAAATATAGGAAAGGAGGGAGGATTAACAAAGAAAAATACTTTGGATATTTTTGGCTATCCGATCATAATTTTACTTAACGTTTGTTAATAAATGTTGACAGTTAATGGAGAAGTAGATGATGAATGTACTTTGGGAATTTTGAAATGAAACATGCGAAGCGGGAGTTGCCCAATAAATTGTTCTTTATTCAATAATAAAAAAGGGAGGAATGAGAGTATCTTGTTATTCACCGACTGATTAGCTCATGACAAAAAATATTAACAATTGAAAATAGAGTTGAGTTTTGTTCTGCTTCTTTGAGGTAAGACCGGGATTCTATTTGTACGATGACAGAGTTTTCAATCTTGTTACTTCTTCATTGAGTTCCCGAACACGACAAGAGAGTTTCTCTACGATGCTAAAGGCTAAAGAAGGATCTTGATGAACTTTGTGGAGAAAACTTTTCTTATCAACGGTAAGTAACCGGACATCGCCTATTGCATACACGGTTGCAGAACGAACCTCGTGGTTGAATATTGACATCTCTCCAAAGAAATCCCCTTCGTTCAGCACAGCCAGTTCCACTTCTTTACCTTCTCTTTCCTTCACGATTCTCACTTGTCCTGCCTGAATAACATACATACAATCACCCGATTCACCGGCGCGAACAATCGCTTCACCATGACAATATAATTTGCCTAATTGACTTGCGTTCATAATACTACCCTTCAGTTTATTCTGCTTTGCGATGAGTAATTTGAAAAGCAATGTTGAAAATTAAAATAATCCAAAAAGCAGGGTTCAACGTACGACGGAAAATATCCCGGTATGGCGCACTGCCCGTGAAGACATCCCACAATACCATACTCATTCGCTTATGACACTTCTCCTTTGCTTGTTCCTTTGAAACCATTTTCAATACTCCTCCTTGGGCAAAGTGTATTTTTTGAATCAACTTAGTGAAGAGGAAAATTAATTTCCCAATTGCGTTGTCAAGACCAAGCGTGTCACACACAGGAAAATAATGTTTTCGGAAATCCCTTTTACTTACTCCTTCGAAAATTGCAGTAAGCGCCGCCGCCTTTGAAGTTCGGTACGCCGCTCCGATTCCGTCTTTGTAGAGTCGTGACACACCACAATCACCAACGAAAACCATTCTATCGCCATACGGCAAATATGCTTCCCGAATATTCATCTTGGGAGAACAATGGCAGAAATCCGGCGGCTGTATCCAATCAGGAGGTAAACAATCTTTCACCTCAGGGGAGTTTAAAAATTTCGCTACCAGCTCCTTATCAATATCCTCACCCAAAAGACAAACGGAGACGTAGTCGCCTTTTGGAATGAGTGCGCCAAATTCCAATCGTGGTATGTTCAGAAGAAACATGTGCATCGAGTTTCCTAAGTATTTTTCGATTGTCTCAATTCCCAAATAATATTCACAGATATACGTTTTTGTTGTTACAGGCGACCGATAGGGAAGAGATAACTTCTCGGACAGGAGTTTCGAGTTTGAGGCATTCACTCCGACTGCAATGACGACGAAATCGTACACTTTTGCAGAACCTTTTTTTGTTGTGATGAAAGGAAAGCCATCTTGTAAATCAATTGTTTCTACCTTCTCATTGATATGCGATGCGCCTTTTGTTTTTGCAAGTTCTAACAAGAAGCCATCAAAACTGCGCCATTTCATTTCACGAATCAATCGTGGACCAGCGCCACGATGTACGACTGCAATTCTTTTCTCGTGAAGCGGTGTATTGATGTTTGCCGAACCGGCATCCATATGAAGGACATAAGAATCAATGCCGCGCTGTACGACTGTTGATGGCAGGTTGATACCTTCAACTGCGAGGGCTTGAACCAGAGATTCAGAAATAACCCCGCCGCACATATTACAACTTACCGGACCGGGAACTGTGTAATTACGCGGCTCATAGATATCAACTTGGATATCCATGCCGACTCGTTGTGCAAATTTAAGTAAGAAGTAAGCGCATAATGAACCCGCCGGTCCACCGCCAACGACACCGACAGTGGAACCGGAATCCAATTTGATTTTTGACTGTTTATTTTTTTTGAAGAAGTCTGTAGTCATTTTATTTTATCGAAGGAACAGACCTATTGAAATATTATTACTCTGCCATTTCCTATTATGTATGTAAAATCCACACATTACCAATCGGGCTTATTCGTTTCAGCAATTTGTTTCAACAGCAGGTTCATTTTTTGAAAACCTTTTCTGTTGCCGTTGCACATCAGCGGACAGAACAGCGGCGCTAAGGTGCCCGTATAGATTTCTCTTTGAATAAATAACGTTTTATCATTGTCAATTTTCTTCAATTCGAAAATATGCTCGCCTTCCAATAATCCATGGCAAAGTAACGTTCCCTTCCAGCGTAACTCTTCGTTTTCGATGGCATGTATCACTTTGGTTTTGAACGAAACCTTTATTATCCCCAACAACCTGATCCTTATAGTCAATATTTCGCCGTCCTTTATTTTCCCATCAATATCCAGAATGAAGGAGTTCCATTCTTTATAGCGTGAAAAATCAATAAGGATTCTCCACACTTTATCACGCTTTGCAAGTATTTCAACCTGCGTTTCAATTGTTCTCACTTCGTTCTCTTTGTTTGGTGGAATTTAAGTAAGCAAAGTTAGTGTTGAAAAATATTAAATTATTTCGTCCGACTTGTCGAGTACGCACGAATGTATGTCATGGTAAATTCAATCTCGTCTTTGCTCATACGCCCGGACCATGAAGGCATCAAATTAGATTTATTCATCCCGCGTCCACCCTGACTGATTACCTCAAACAAACGTGCATCACTCAATGCGTTCATGTAAAGCGAATCAGTAAAATCCCGGGGTTTTGGGTCAAGGTTAAAAGCATTAAAACCGTCCCCTTTTCCTTCTTGTCCATGACAGACAATGCAATATTTTTCGTAGAAGGATTTTCCCTGTCGTTCTTCATAGGTTAATTCGGTCGCTGTCCTTGTTGATTCTGCAAGAGAAGAAAGGTCAACATTTTTAGTCGAATCTAATTTGTTATTATGTAATTGGGTAGCGGGCTTTTCCTGAGTACATCCGGTAACCAAAATTAAAACAATAATGAAACAGGGGAGAAGTAGATGAAATAAGTTCATTTCAAACTCATAAGAAAAACGGTGAGGGCAGTTGCTTCATCATCGGTCAGGTTATTGTCCGGCTCGATTGATTCCGGTTTGAATGTCTGAGGATTCTTCAACCACTGAAATATCCATCCCGCCTTTAGCCGTGTTCCGATTTTATCGAGCGGAGGTCCGACATATCCCCCCTTGCTGTTGATTTGATGACACGCTTGACAACCATATTTTTCGAAGTAAAGAATTTTTCCTTTTGTAATCGTTGATTCATCTTCATGGAGAGTAATTTCAAGACTGTCTGCGATAAATACTTTCTCCATATAATCTGCAATCGTTTTGATTTCACTTTCCGAGAGGAATAAATTCGGCATCCGCTCAGTAAGAACGGGTCGGAGGGAGTATGGGACTTTGAAGTAATCTTCAATCCATTTTCTTTGTGCCTGACTTGACTCGAGCGTTAAATCGGTAGCAACCAATCTGCCTCGACCGAACATTGTATGACATCCGAAACATGCGAGGTCATTTACTAATTTTCCGAATTCGCCCTGTGGTTCGTATTGACCGATAGGTTCTGATTTTACAATAAGGTCTTCAGGAATAGCATCGTTGACACTGCCAAGCAACGCAACAGTAATTGCTTGTGCTTCCTCATCCGTGAATTCATAGTCGGGCATTTTCATGTTTGTTGAAAATA
>JACPVN010000481.1 GCA_016191715.1 Ignavibacteriota bacterium
AGTATGTCCGCTCGGGAACACATCGCGTTGAGCGTGTGTCAATGCATCGGAAACTCCGGGTGGAATTGATTCACCCGCATTGATGACATCGCGGGTGATTTGCGTGAGCCACAATCCGGAAAGTTCAGAGTCAAGCAGATAAAAATCATGAAGCGTAAACCGAGGTCCAACTCCGGGAAATAACAGGTATCCGATGTACGAAAGATAAAATCCGTATGACAGGGTAAACGTGGAAAATGTAAATTTCTCCACATCTTTTCTCACGTAGAGTTCGATGCCGAGCGTCAGCATGATGAAGTAGAAACTTGTGTAGGCAACCTGTAAGATTTCCGTCAACACCGGATTAATGAATTGCGCGAGAAACACCGTCGGGTCAAGCCCGAACATCCATCGGTCAATTTCAATCAACGCAAAATCTATATCCGGTCGTCCAATGGCTTGAATGATGACATAAATTTCTTTGAACGTGAAAAAGATAACCGGCACCGGATACCAATCATGCAACCAGCCGATTGATGGATGATGTGCCCGGTACAATGAAAATGCAACGATACCGATGCTTGCCGCAACATTCGCCCCAATCAACAATGAGGCGGTCTCGAATGGAACAAAAAGGAGTTCAAGAACAGAAAGAATGATTGCAAAGAGAATGACCAGCGCATCTACGGGACGCAGCGGTTCGAGGTAACGCGAAAGATTCATTCAGCCCGTGAAATATTATACAATCCAGTGCAACATCGAAGTTGCCATGCCGAGGAAAATTGAAATACCGACGACATCCTGAAAAGCGGTTTCAAAAGGACCCGCTGTGATTGCCGGGTCGAAGCCCATCCGTTTGGAAACCATCGGAGTTACTGTTCCGACGAAACCGGAAATGTTTATCGAAATCAACATAGAGAACCCAACAACAAATCCGAAGACGGCATTTCCCTGCCACAACCCTGCAACGGTTCCCAATGCCGCGCCGCAGACACTTCCAAGTATGAGTGTCGTTTGAAATTGCCGGACAACCGGATGCCACCAATGGTCGAGTGAAATATGTCCGGTTGCAATTCCGCGCACAACGAGCGCGGCGGATTGAAGTCCGGTGTTTCCTGAGAGCGCGGAAATAATCGGCATGAACGAAGCGAGAAGAATCACACGGCTGAGAGTTTGGTCAAAGTAGTGAACGACCATGCCGGCAAAAAATTCAAGCAAGAGTGTAATGAGAACCCATGGCAAACGAAGCATGGCAATCTGCGCTGGTGAACGATGTTCAAGTTCTTCGGCATCGGAACCGACCATGCGCGCAACGTCTTCACTGTGTTCCTGTTCGATAACGTCCACGATGTCATCAATCGTGATGACGCCGACTAATTTTCCCATGTTATCAACAACAGGAAGCGTGACCAAATCATACTTCCGGAATGTTGCGGCGACTTCTTCCTGGTCAACATCTGTCTTCACACTTTTCACGTCTGAGTCCATCACTTTATAGACACGCTTGTGCGGTGAACTCAGCACGAGCGATTGCAACGGCATCACGCCGACGAGAACTCCTTCATCATCAACAACATACACGTGATAAATTGTTTGATTTTCTTTCGCCTGCACTCGAACACCGCGAATCGCTTTATGGACGGTTTCCCGACGGTGAACGGAAACGAATTCCGTTCCCATGATTCCGCCGGCTGTATCTTCGGCGTAACGAAGCAGTTCTTTGACGTCGGCAGAATCTTCTGCCGTCATTGCTTCGAGAACTTTTTCTGCAACCTGCGGTGAAAGTTCTGAAACTACGTCGGTTGCATCATCGGAGGCAAGTTCGCCGACGAAACTTGTGATTTTTTCTGAAGAAAGAACTTCGAGAAGTTGTTCGCGGATGGCAGGGTCAAGTTCAAGTAGAACTTCGCTGGCAGTTTCCGTGTCAAGCAGGTTGAAAACAAAATCCCGGTCTTCCGCTTCAAGCCGGTTGAGGAGGTCGCCGATATCCGCAGCGTGAAGGTCGAAGAGAATATTGAGCAACATCGCTCCGGCCCGTTCATGAATCAGTTCACGAATATCCTGAAGAAGTTCTTCGTCCACTTCGATGGTCTTTACTCCGCGCCGGCGCGGGATGATGATGGCATCTTCCGTCACAACGGTCTGTTCAATATCTCGTGCTTGTTGACTCATTCCTGGAGCGCTTGTTCAATCTGGTTTGTCAGTTCTACGAATTGTTCTGGTGAAAGTTGTTCCGCGCGGATGTTGTGTTCGAGCGGAATGCGGGCTAAGATACGAACAACTTTTGTTTCTTCAAACGGTAAATACTTCAAACTGTTGCGTAATGTTTTTCGTCTCTTGCCAAAGGCAGTCTTCACAACAGTTCGGAACAGAGATTCGTTCACACGATACGGTAGTGTATCAAACAACGAAAATTGAATGACGGTGGAGGTGACTTTCGGCTTGGGATAAAAGCAATTGGGTGAGACCGTGAACAGTGATTTCGCTTTCCCGTAGAATTGACAAACGACGGAAAGAATTCCATACGCTTTCGTCCCCGGTTTTGCAACGAACCGTTGTGCAACTTCCTTCTGAATCATCATCGTCAGGTCGGAGACTGCCCTCCGTGCTTCAACTGTTTTGAAAAATATTTCGCTGGTGAGATGATAGGGAATATTCCCGACCACGCGAAGTTTTTGTTTGAATTGTGAACTGAGTTCCTGTAAATCCGCCTGAAGAAAATCCTGATGAATGATACTGACTTGCTCTGATTCAAATTGTTGCCTAAGCGATTCGACAACACGACCGTCCACCTCATAAGCGATAAGCCGGCATGGTTCTTTGACCAGTTGTTTTGTCAATGCGCCTTGCCCCGGTCCGATTTCTACTAAAACATCTTCCGGTTGTGGATTGATTGACGCGGTAATTTTCCTCGCAATGTTATCATCAACAAGAAAATTTTGACCGAGCGATTGTTTGGGTTTGACATACAATCTTTTTGACATTGTTTCAGGTATGGATGGTGGTGAACGAATCTATTGTAACGTGAAGTTGAGTCGAAACATAGATAAATGGACTGAAAATGAAAGTAATAATTTTCAGTCCATTCTTTTTGAATGGCTCCGGAAATTCAATCATCCATCTTGATGTTGTCATCATAAAAAAGGAATCAACAAATCAAGATGCATTTTCATTCGCAACTCATCTTGCCAATAACATTTTTTTCGTCTGGATGGTATGGGATACGGTACCCGTTTCCTCATCGGGAACATCAAGTGCAATGCGGTAGAAATACACGCCTGAAGTCAGACCGGTGGCGTCAAAACTCATTTCCCACCGTCCGTCCGAATACTCTTCCTGCTCGACGAGCGTAGCAATTTCCTGACCCAGCATGTTGTACACCGTCAATGTTACCAACGCAGGTTCATTCAAATCGAACTGCAACGTAGTGACAGGATTGAACGGGTTCGGATAATTTTGTGCAAGGAAAAATGTTTTTGGTTCTACAGTTTCCATGTATGGTAATTTTGTCCGTGGTTTCGGAGATGGATTGGCGATGAATATGTAACTGCTTTCAATGTTTTTTACACCTCTCCAACTTAATTTCTTCCCTATGATAAAATTATTCGTGTCGAGCGGACCGGAGAATTCTGCATTCATCTCTTCTACTGCCATGTTCAATTCCTCAAAACTGTTTCTCGGATGAAACTCCCAGTTCGTCATCATCTCTCCGGCAGATTCCAGAATTTCATCTACCGTCATGTTGAACCACGATTCTCTGCTGCCAACGTAAATCAGGTCACCGAATCCTACGGGCGTTTTTCCGAAATAACTCGCACGCGAGTTTATACTCAGCGTCAGCAGATTCGCCAGCAACGTATTGTTATGTTTGTCTGCACCAAGACTCTTATTCATCTTGAGAATACGTTTCTCCGAACCGGTGAAGAAATCCAATCCACGCGGAGTACCGGAATGGTAAAGTAATTCCGTCTTCCTTTTCTTCGCCAAGGTCGTATTAATATCAAATCTCTTCGTAGGTTGAACATATCCCTTCATATTCATTGATGGAAGAAATTGATTCGCTTTACCAACAAGAACTCCGAGTGCTGTGGTTTCGGCTTTTGCTTGTGTTACCATTTCATCATACATATTCTGGATGTTCGGAAATCCTTTGCCACGTTGAATTGGTTTCAAGAAAGCCCACGCTTCAAGCGAATCCTTTGTGAAGGTACGGTATTGCCATGTACATCCGTCACAAGTCAGAAATAGCCCAAAGTCCTTATTTGTAACATCTTGCCCGCTTGTCGTTGTGATAGTATATGTTCCGGTAACTGGCATAGAGGTGGTAAACCCGCTCGGTACCATGACAGATAATATTCGGTTCCCTGCACCAACATTGTTGAAACTGAATTCTCCGTCTGTCGAGGTTATCGTTTCGCCACCTCCTGTTCCTGATAAAGAAACGGTCACCCCGGCGAAAGGAAAATCGTAACGTTCGCGAGTGCCATTCCCCTTTTCATCACGGTACACGGAACCGCTAATATCATACATTTCCCAGTTGCCGAAGTTCTTGTTTGGGTGGTTCCTCCCGCTCAAGGCAGTGAAGGAATACGATGAAACTCCGGTTTGTATAAATCCTGTCGGGGGAATTTCGGTAATGACATGGTTTCCGGGACCAACAAAAAATTCATAGAAGCCGTTGACATCGGATGTGTCGGTTCCTCCGCTGTTTCCGTTCACCGAAACGATGACACCGGCCATTCCCGTTTCGCTCGAATCCTTCGCGCCGTTGCCGTTCATGTCATGATATGCAATACCGTTTGCTTTTACATCCCGGAAGTGAAGATTAACCTTCGAATGATATTCACCTGAATTATTAATTACAATCGTGTCCGGCAAAGTTCCGTTGGTGATTCTCCAGCCGACAGGGATATTAGTTTGTATGATAACATACTCGCCCGGGCTCAAGTTTCCATGTACTACCTCTATCGTAGTACCGTTCCCGAGAGTATCCTTGAACGTTAACACCCCGTTTTTATATACTTCGAAATAAATGCCTATCGGCAGGGGCTCTATTGGGGGAAGCGGCGGTAAATCGTCCTGTATTCCATTTCCGTTCAAATCACCAAGCGCTCCAATGAGGATTATTCCATAGCCCCATTCATAAAAATTAACACCGGATATATTTGCACTGTTACTTCCGCCTAATCCGGAAATTGTCACTGTCCGGCATGTTGTCCCTATCGTTTCGTAGTCGGAATTTTCTTCAACGGTTATGTAATACGTTCCGGGAGGAAGCGGAATGAAATACATGCCGTTTGCATCACTCACTACGGAACCGCGGAAGATGATTGGTCCTGTGCATGAATCTTTATGCGCCTCCACCACGAATCCGGAGTATCCGCTTTCACCATCATCCACACCGTTCCGGTTGTCGTCTTTCACAATCTTGCCACTGACAGAACCATAAAAGTTACCAAAATCATTTCCGCTAAAGATGCCGCCTGTCCCCGTCAATTCAAAATCATACTTCCCGGTTGCCGGCAGGGTAAGCGATACAGAATCATTGTCAACGCTGACTGTGTATGTTCCGGGGATGTAAAGATTATTGAACGAGTACATACCATTCGTATCAGTAGTGTCCTGCATAATGTTGGAGCCAAAGTAAGCAAGATTAATTTTCACGCCTGCTTCAAGAGTATCCAGATCATTGAATATTCCATCTCCGTCACTATCATGAAACTTCTTGCCTGTTATTGTTGAAATGAGTGGGTCAACGACAGTGGGACTTAGACGGAAATCATCAATTGCCCAACCATCGTAATTTTCCGCCCAATCAGCAAGAGCAACGTAACGGAAGCGGACATACGATTTTCCGAGAGGAGAATCATCTTGTGGCAATACTGACAAATTATATTGTACATAAACATATCCGTATGGTCCGGTTGGTACACCAACATTACAATCACCATTACTTGTCCAACGGGAACCCGTACAGAAACCTGGCCAATAAAAACAATCACCTCCCCAATCGCCAAAACAACTATTCTCCATGGAAGCATTGTTATAAACGAATTCATTGTACCAGTTAATTCCATTGGGGTCGTTTAATACGCCCAATATCAACCAGGTTTTTCCAGTATCTATCGAATACTGCATAACGCTATAATCATAATCGGGTTCTGTTTTGATACTCTGAAAAAAAGAAATATATCCTTGCGTGATTGACGAAAAATTAAAATACGGTGAATAAAGATAATTCCCTTGACCAGTATGATATTGTGTGCCGGGAGGACCGGGAACAGTTACCCATGCACTGCCGGAACCACCGCGCGGACCACCTAACTTTGTAAATGTACTATCAAGTACAAAATCACCTGTACCAACCCAGCCATCAGCATCTCCTGCATCATTGAAATCGGTGGAATACGGAATAGCAATTTGTCCAACAACAGAACTTACAACTCTTACAGTATCGTTGTTTGCATTGATATCGCCTGCGGCTGTTACACTAAGTTCGAACGTATGCACACCAATATCGGCAGGAGTAAAGGTTCCGGTGAACGTTACCGAATATGCTTCAAATGCAGGGAGGTTAATTCCCGCCACTGTTTCGGTAAATACTTCTACAGAAGAAGGATTGAGTACTCGCATTATAGCCGTTACTCCTGTTACGGGGAATTGATTTGTATTTTGAATAGTTCTGTCAAACGACCACAAGTTGAAGGGTATTCCCTGCAGGATATCAGGAGTATAACGGAAATCAATCGAGATTGCGGCTACATCTGTTGCACTTGGCGCATCATTAAATTCATACGCGCCTGCATCCGGTGTTATTGCGTCGCGTGCTATGCCATGGAGATCGTTTGGAACTTGGGGATAGGGTTTTCCAATATTCGAAGCAGGTGTGTACGCGGAATTATCTATATGTAAATCTGTCGCACTGATGAAGCGCGGGTCACCGCTTACACTGTTGCAATCCACGCCGCGTCCCGCACAAATTTCATACGTCGTCGTATATCCTGCATCAGCAAAGATGACACCGCCTGGCGTGGGATTGTAATAGACGTTATTATTGCTTGGAGAGCGGTAATCGGCTCCTGCTAAATCAGACGAGCGGATAACCGTGTTGAGATTTGCCGTATCTGTTGTTCCCCGTGTAACCGATGCAATGTTATTGTAACAACGAAGCCGCGAAGTTGCAAGGGTTGTTCCATACGTATAGATGGCAACAACGCCTCCTTGCATATCGGCGCCTGCCATGTGAATGGAGTTGTGCGCCGCAGTATCGTGACGTGTCCCTTCTGTGGAAAATCCAACCATCGCTATGTATGTGTTCGATTGCGATTCAATATTTACAATGGTGTTTTGCATGATTCGGTTCTTCGTCAGGTATCCTGACCACGATTCTACAAATTCATCTGTTGGATTGAATACATCGCCAAGTCCGGCAGGTCCGAGAATACGAATGCCGTACGTTCTGTTTCTGGAACTTGTTCCCGTTCTCAGGTTTACGATGTTGACTATCTTATTATTTTCGATGTTGAGCCGAAACGCGCCAACGAGGTGCATCCCTGATGTACGAACATCCGAAGTAGTTTCCGGTGTTGTTACATTTTCTATGATGTTATTTTTGATATTGCCATCGGCAACTCCGAAATAATAAATTCCAAAGTCCTGCACATCATGAATCCAATTGTTCGTCACACTGATATTTTTCATCAACGGTGATTCATACAGTCCGGTATTCGATATGAACGAATACACACCGAACGCTGTCGAGGCTTCAGTAATTTCACAATTGTTGATGGTGAAATACGTAAGCGGAACTGCTGTTATGGAATTCTGCCACAGAGAAATTGCAGGCTGACCACCGGCAGAATGAAGTTGTCCCTTCACGACACAGTTTTGAATATTCACTTGAGAAGAGCCATCATAAAAACGCATGGTTCCGTTGTAGGATGACGACGGCTGAGGTTGAGAGGATTCAAATGCAATTGACAAGTCACGTGAGCCGGGAGCGCCGCCTTCTTTTGTTCCCTCGATGGTGAGATACTGTACGCCGGTAAACACCCAACCGCCTCCGTATGAATTGTTGTTTGTAACGGTTATACTAACGCCTGAAGTTGCTGATGCGGGTTGGAAGGTGATGGTGTTGGTGGAACTTGAACCATTGATAGCACCCAACGAAAGTCCGCTTGGTTCGATGTAGTTTGCATCGGTGAATAAAAACCTGGTCGGACCGGTAATCGTTGCATAGTTTAATACGGAAATAACTTCATGCAACGTATGAAATGGTTGCCCCGCGCCGACGGTATAATCGCCGGACAATGACATCGGAATTGCTGGTTTGTCGGAGAGTGTGAGTGGAATCTGTTCGGGAAGAAATTTTCGGATGCGCGCCCGCTCCTGTTCAAGTTCAGCCGCAGGCGAACCTGTTTCCCGGAATGCCTGCACTTCATCCGGTGGAATAGTTGTTGTGGTTTTTGCGTCAGGTCCTTCGTTCTCTAATCGCTTTGGGTGAACCTGATTCTTCCGTGAATCATTCGACGCGAGCGCCAAAGTATGGATGGATAAAACAGCGAACACCAACCATAAAAGTAATGTACGGTAATTCATAATTTCTCCTCATCAATGTACAGTAAAATGAATTCGTTGACCGCGCTTGGAAAAATGATGTGTTCATTTATTCCACCTGAAAGTAAGTTATTTAAAAATAAAAACAAATAATTTACAGGAGTTGACTGTTTATTGTAATAGACCACAGATGACGCGGAAACAACATTGATTTTCACAGATTTTTACCGAGGTACACCTGTGTTTATCCATGCCTGTTCCGTGGTATCCGTGGTAAAATAGAGAGATGATATTTAGGAGGTCAACTTGGGTAATTTAAGAAGAGCGTGTTGTCGAATCGTCGTTCCGCTACCGCTTTTGCTGGAGAAACAATCTCACTATCGAATAACAAACGGAAAGTGAGATTGTGAGCGGCTTTGCACCATCCCTTGTATCCACAACCCCCAACTCCACCATCACCACCTCTGAAAATTGAACGTGTTGGTAACAAGATTACTCTGAATTGGGGATGTTCATTTGATGTTACTGCACCTTGTCCGAGTGACACTTTTTATGAGCCATTTCACTGCCGAAAAACTCACTTGTTTGTGCGCGAACCGTTGAAGAATTACCGCGAAGGTTATCGTGTCTATCGAAACAGTTCAGAAACTTTGGAGACCAACTCCTTCGTACTTCTCGCACTATATGATAAGATAGATAGCTTCCATTTTTGGATGGGATACCGGAATTGAAACAACGTACGTTGATAGTATTTTCCCCGGCAAATATTATTGGTACAGTGTTACAGCATATTCACGCCCACAAATGTTCATATATACACGAGGGAATCACCTGGGGTTACTTATCCGGGACACTCTTTACGGTCACACTTTAGAATCTCCAATAGGAACAAATGCAACAAGAGTTTTCGTACCATTCGGTCCCTCAAGTAAATTAGGTGAGGTTCTCGTCGTTCCCAATCCGTATCGGGGAGGCGAGTATTACGTCAACGGTGAAGGATACGAAGGTTCGGAAAGTAACTGGACTCCGTACAAACGCATGGTCAGGTTCATCCATCTTCCATCAAAAGCATTCATCAAAATATATAGTCTTGCCGGAGAAGTGATTACTTCAATCCAACACGATGATGCACACGGAAACATTACCGGTCAGCATGACTTCAATCTCTTCAGCGAAAGCGGACGACCGCTGGCAAACGGAATCTACGTCTTCACGGTTGAGTCGGAATACGGGAAACAAATCGGGAAATTTGTGATTGCGAGGTAATCTCTGTTTGTCCACATTTCAGAGGAAATTACCGACTTCTTAGTCAGGCATGATTGTTCTTTGCAATTTGTAAAAATTTGATTTTTCTTATGTATATTTACCCCCGCGAAAACTTTGGTTGACGCGGGAGTTTTTTTTCTGAGAACCATCAAACACAAAACAAATTCTATGAACAAACACAATCGTCGGAAATTCTTAAAAGAACTTGCGTTAGCGGGCGGCGCTGTCACAATCGGCGCGGATACTTTGAACGCGTTCTCATTTTTCAAACAGGAAGGAAAGAAAAAAGTGGTAACGGTAAAACCCAAAGCGACAAACGAAACCCTGAAAGCGATTGATTTCCGTTATTCTCCTTCAACATGGCAATCCACCTTTTGTTTCCCCGATGACCCGTACAAAAGTTTGGTCGGGAAATCGGGTGAACTGTTATACGGTCATCCGGGTCTGCTAGCCGACCTTGATGCATTTGCTCAAAAAGTATTTTTTGGTTTGAACAAAACACACAAAGGAGAATACATCGAGCAGAAATTGGAAGCGCCGGGGATTCCCATCGTAACGACGAAACTCCGCTTCCCCGATGCGCTGATGACACTTACCACCTTCGCCACGAACAATAAAGAAGAAGGACGGGTAGATAATGTTATCGTCGAAATCCGACCGGACGGAAAAGAAGAAATCGAATGTACTCCGGTCATCACCATCAATTCAAAAACCGAACTCTCGCTGGATGAACAGGATGATGACCTCAGCACGATACTTCTCGGCGACGAACAAAAAAGATTATTCCATGCAGTGAACGCATTTATTGAATTACAAAACGACGGTGATACGTACTGGTGTACACTGCACACTCAGAAGGCAACACCAAATTCTCCCCTGAACTATTTCTTCCGCTTCCCGCAAGCCGGTCAGGCATTCGAACTGATTGAGGACGGAATGGAAGAACAAGAATCGTTGCTCGAAGAAACCCGTACATACTGGCAGAACTGGAAACCGTTCGACGGAAAAGTGAATTGGCAAATTCAGGACAAGCATCATGAATTTTTAATTGCCTCGACAAGAAATATTTTACAATCACGTACAATCAAAGAAGAAAAGAAAGCGTTTCAGGTCGGACCGACGGTCTATCGCGGGATGTGGGTGATTGACGGAACATTTCTTCTCGAAGCCGCACGCTACATGGGACACGATAAAGAAGCGCAGGAAGGACTGGAATCAATCTGGAATTTACAAAACTCGGCAGGAGGAATATTTGCCGGCGGCGGCGAGAATCACTGGAAAGATACAGCGGCGGCAATTTATATGCTCATCCGTCAGGCAGAACTTTCACAAAATTGGGATTACTTTAACGAACTGTGGCCCGATGCGCACAAAGCCGCGTTGTATTTGAAAAATCTTCGCGACAAAGCATTCAAAGACGGAACAGTAAACGGACGATACGGAATCCTTCCGCAGGGATTCGGTGATAGCGGCATCGGCGGCATACGCTCCGAATTAACAAACACGTTGTGGGCGCTCATCGGATTAAAATCAATGCAGGAAACGGCGGACAGGTTGTTTCTTATCAACCGGGTGGAAATCCGGGAGTTTTATCGTGACCTCTGGATCGCCTATAGAAATGCCGCGACTCAGGAAATGCGTCAACATCAAAACGGCTTCAAGTTTCTCCCGATGTTGATGAAGGACGACCCGAAGTGGGAAGACTCGAACGAATTGAATCGCCCGAAAGTACAGGCGGCACAGATTTATCTTTCTCATGCTATTATCCCCGGCTATCTCTATGAATTGGATTCGGACATCGTGCTGGGACACATTGAACTGATGAAGGCAATCGTGAAAGAAGATATTCCTGCCGAAACTGGTTGGCTTGCACACGATGCGGTCTGGCCCTACAACGCACCGATTGTCAGTCAAACATTGCTCTGGGTGGGACAGCCGTTACTTGCCCGGCAATTCTTCAACGGATTTCTCAATCATGCTTCACCGATGTATGCGTGGCGCGAAGAACAAACGCTCCGCTCCATCGCAGAGGAACGGTTCATCGGCGATATGCCGCACAACTGGGCAAGCGCGGAATGTATCCGATACTTGCGCCATTGCTTTATCCTTGAAGATGAGAAACGTCTTCGCCTGCTTGACGGATTAGTTGAAGGCGACCTTGATGCAAAGAAACCGTTTTCGTTTACCTATTCGCCCACCCGATGGGGAAGAATTACACTCACACTTGAACCGTTGGATGAACGTTCATGGAAGATGAAATTCAGGCGGGAAGACTTTGATGAGAAGAGGATGCCGAAGTTTGAGGCAATCGAATTTCCAAGAAAGATTTCGAAGAAACATCAACTCGATACAATCGAAGGGGTGGATGTGAAATGGTATAAGAACGGCGGCAGGGTTGTCGTCGAACCAACGTGTCTTGAGTGGGAAGCGATTTGGAGAATCTTCGGACCAATTGATTAACATTCTCCATTTGATTCGTTTCTTGACCCTTCTTTGACATTCATGAGACGATTAGGTTTTGTTGCGGGAGTGATATTGATGTTTCTTACAACATCACTCCCGCAACAGCAAGTTACTCTTCGGCTCATGGATTGGGCGGGTGTTGATGAAATGCCAAGCGATGAGTTATCGCTTGCCGAATTCAAAAAACGTTACCCGCACATCAACGTTCTCTATGAACCGAATCCGGGACGGGTGTATGAAGAAAAAATTCTTACCGCGCTCGTCGCAGACGAACCGCCCGATGTTTTTCTTCTCGATTCGAAACTGATTCCGACGTTCACCAACAAACACGTCCTCCTCGACCTCCATCCCTACCTTTCCAAACTTCACATAGATACATCCCATTGGTTTCCGAATGTGTTAAACATTGCGCGGAGAGGGACGTCGCTCTACGCGTTTCCCAAGGGCTTCACACCCATCATGGTGTACTACAACAGGGAACTCTTTCGCACAGCACAAATCCCATATCCTGCATCGGATTGGACATGGAACGATTACCTCGAAACAGCAAAGAAGTTAACCACAGACATCAACAGCGACGGCACCATTGACCAATACGGAACTGCCTTCACAAATTATTATTATCAATGGATTCCGTGGATTTGGTCGGCAGGCGGAGATGTTGTGGATGAAAACGGATCTCAAGCGACCGGATTTTTAAATTCGGAAAAAACAGAATCGGCAATTCAATTCCTCATTGATTTACGATTGAAGTACAAGGTCTCACCAGATTTGGGAACGTGGGTACAATCGGAAAAAACCGGAACGAGTTACGCATTCTTCTCGAACGGAAAGGTGGCAATGCTTACGAGTGGTCATTGGTTGATGCCGAAATTTGTGAAGTACATTCAGGATGGAACGCTCGATATTGACGTAGCGCCGTTGCCGCGGCATCCCGATGCCGGGAAGGTAAACGTGATGTACGAATCTGGCTGGTGCGTTCCCGTCAACACAAAACATCCCGAAGAAGCAGTGTTACTTGCCTCGTTCATGGCGGGAGAAATTACAGCACGCGTCCGCTCTTCACAACGACTCGAAATTCCTGCCGTCATCTCCGTTGCTGAAGAGAATGTAAGAACTGATGCGACGGGCTTGGAGAAAGTATTTTTCGATGAAGTACAGTTCTGCCGGCAACCATGGGGTTCGCTCGTTGAACGGTTCAGCGAAATCGAATGGACGTTGCAGGATGCCGTTGACGAAGTGATGGTGAACGGCAAACCGCTCCACGAAACAATGACCAACTACGCCGCACGGATTGACAAAGAACTTGCAGACATCCGCAGTCATGAAGCGACGGAGTTCAAACCGATTAAGGAACATTCGGAGATACTCTGGTTGCTGCTGATGGTTTCAGGTTTCTGGTTCCTGGTTTCGGGAATCTTATATCTCAAAACGAAAAACAACAAACGAAAAACTCTCCGCACTGCATATTCATTTCTTGCACCGTCACTCATCCATCTCATCTTGTTCATGTTCACGCCTATCGCCTTCTCCGCGTATTTAAGTTTGCACCGGTGGGATGTCGTCGTCCCGGACAAACCGTTCATCGGACTCGACAATTTTTCAGAAATGCTTGGTGACCCGCTGTTCTGGAACGCGTTCAAAAACACGTTTATCTATTCACTCAATGTTCCTTTCGGGATGCTCATTTCACTTGCGGTTGCATTGATGTTACACAGGCGATTAAAGGGATTGGGATTTCTCCGCACGCTCTATTTTCTTCCGAGTGTTTCCTCGTTTGTCGCCATCGCGTTGGTGTGGATGTGGATATATCATCCGAGTTTCGGCGCCGCAAATTTTTTTCTCACAAGTCTCGGCTTCGAACCATCGCAATGGCTAAACTCGGAAAAGACAGCGATGCTCTCGGTGATGTTCTTCAGCATCTGGCTCGGTCTCGGTTATCAGATGGTGATTTTTCTTGCCGGCTTGCAAGGCATCCCCGAAGAATTGTACGATGCGGCAACGATAGATGGCGCAAGCGACAGACAATGCTTCTGGAACATCACACTGCCGCTGTTGAAACCGACAACATTTTTTATTCTTGTCACGTCACTCATCGGTTCGTTTCAGGTCTTCACTTCGATTTATGTCATGACGGCAGGCGGACCGGTTCGGAGTACCGATGTCATTGTCTATCATATCTACCAGGCGGCGTGGGAACAGTTGCGAATGGGCTATGCTTCGGCGATGTCGTGGGTGCTGTTTGTTCTCATCATGTTCGTAACGTGGCTTCAGTTCCGGTTACTCGGGAAAGAAGTGGAATACTGAGAAGGTGGTAGGTTATAGGTGGTAGGTGGTTACAGATTACAGATTACAGATTTCGGATTTCTTATTTACCGAAGTTACGCAACACAGAAAAATATTTATGGAGTAACCC
>JACPVN010000048.1 GCA_016191715.1 Ignavibacteriota bacterium
CCGGTTTGAGTAAAACTTTCAACAGGAGAATTATTTTTTCGCAGGTGAATTTTTCTTTAAACGAAGGCGGTTCGATTATCATTGCGGGGAGAAACGGAAGCGGAAAATCAACACTCTTAAAGATTCTGATAGGAGTGCTTACTCAAACAAAAGGAACGATTTCTGTATTTGTTGATGAGAAGGTAGTGAAGAAGCAAGATTTATTCCGTTCTATTGGTTTTGTTTCTCCCTATCTTCAAATGTACGATGAATTTACTGCGTTTGAGAATTTAGACCTCTACCGGAAAATCAGAACAATCAACACTTCGGACGAAGTTCTTCATTCGTTATTGGAACGGGTAAATCTTACGCAAGCAAAGAATCAACTCGTACGAACATTTTCTTCCGGTATGAAACAACGATTGAAGTACGCATTCGCATTGCTCCATCAGCCCCCAATTCTTTTGCTTGATGAACCGACAGCGAATCTCGACAGCGAAGGAAAAACAATCATTCATGAAATTGTGAAGGAACAAAAGCAACGCGGACTCGTCATCGTTGCAACGAACGAACCGGATGAAAGAAAATGGGGAGATACTGTTTTGAAGCTTGATGAATTCAAAAGCAAGACAGGAACCAACAAGTGACGACATCCATTCGTTCTGCGTTTACTGTATTTCTAAAAGATTTCAAATCAGAAGTACGCACACGCTACGCTCTTAATGCGTTACTGATGTTTGTCGTAACAACAATCTCCATCATCATCTTTGCAATCGGAAACGAAACAGTAAATACCGATATACTTTCCGGTATTCTCTGGGTGATTATATTTTTCTCCTCGATGGCTGGACTTTCCCGCACATTCGTCAGCGAAGAAGAACGCGGGACAGTAATGACGCTTCAACTCATTGCAACTCCGATGACCATTTTTGCAGGAAAATTATTATTCAATCTCGTTCTTCTTGCGATGTTGAACCTTGTCAGCGTCGTGTTGTATTCACTTGTCATTTCGAATTTTGTCATAAAGAATTTCGAAATATTTCTTCCCACCATTGTATTCGGCACGTACGGGTTAGCCGCTGCATCAACCATTATCGCCGCCATCATCTCCAAAGCCGGCTCGAAAGGAACTCTCTATCCGGTTCTCTCATTTCCAATATTACTTCCATTACTCTTAACACTCATCAACGCCACCAAGCTCTCTGTCGAAGGCGCAGAATTTTCAGACGCGCTCAGCGAGTTTCAGGTGCTCATCGCATATAGTATCGTTATTACAACCGTGTCGTATTTGTTGTTTGAGTTTATTTGGAAAGAGTAAGTCAACGACCAAATTCATGGCTTGGATTTAGAAAACTAACTGTTTATCTTCTTGCCGCACTATGAAAATAGGAATCGCTTGTTACCCGACGTATGGCGGAAGCGGAGTAGTCGCTTCCGAACTTGGCAAAGCATTAGCTGAGCGTGGTCATGAAATACACTTTATCAGTTACGCTATGCCGATGCGGTTGGATAGTTTTATCGGTAATATATTTTACCATGAAGTGGAATTTGCAAGTTATCCGCTTTTTGAGTTTCCGCTTTATACTCCTGCACTTGCAAGTAAAATAGTTGAGGTGGCGAAGTTTGAGAAGATAGATATCATTCATGCTCACTATGCAATTCCCCATGCGACGAGCGCGTATCTCGCTAAACAAATTCTTGGAGACCATCTCAAGATTGTCACCACTCTCCACGGAACCGACATAACACTTGTCGGGCTTGAACCAAGTTTTCTTCCGGTGATGAAGTTCAGTATCGAGCAGAGCGATGGTGTGACAGCCGTTTCACGATTCCTCAAAGAGAAAACTCTTACCAATTACAATATTGAAAAAGATATTACGGTCATCACGAATTTTGTTGACATCAACAAATACAAGAAAATTTATACCCCGGACGTAAGAAAGAGAGTTGCACCAGAAGGAGAGAAAGTGCTTGTTCACGTTTCAAATTTTCGTGCAGTTAAACGTGTGCAAGATGTAATAAGAATTTTTGATGTAGTGAGGAAAAAGATACAAGCGAAATTGTTACTTGTCGGCGACGGACCGGAGCGCTCGAATTGCGAGTTACTATGCAGGGAATTGGGAATTGAGCATGATGTTCAATTTCTCGGGAAGCAATCGGAAATTGTCTGTCTGCTTTCTTCCTCTGATTTATTTTTGATGCCAAGCCAATCAGAGAGTTTCGGACTTTCTGCGCTTGAAGCGATGGCGTGCGAACTTCCGGTAGTTTCCTCAAGCGTTGGCGGCTTGCCGGAATTAGTTGTCCATGGAGAGACGGGGTACATTGCAGAAATCGGAGACATTGAACGGATGGCGAAATATTCGATAGAGTTGCTAACGAATGATTCGAGATACAAGATGTTTGCCTCAAATGCTCGTAAGCGTGCCGTCGAAAAATTCAACAAGGAATTGATTGTCAATCAATATGAAGAGCATTATCAACAAGTGTTGAATGGCAAATGAGTTCCTCCTCAAAACAAATTGACCCGCATACCGCCAACAAACAAAAGTTGACTGAGTCCGGAATCTATCAACTCATCAAACCTTATAAACCGACTCATACACCCTCGTCACCCACACCAAAATTACAACCGGATGGAAGTATGTTAGATTTTTTCTACAGGATGCGAATCCGTACCAAACTCAGTTTCATCGTAGCAATTTCCGTCGTCATCGTTGCTGTAATTCTGATTTCAACGACATTGCAACAACAAGAAGAAGAACTTCGTAAGCAAACGGAAATTCTTGGTACAAGTATGGTCCAAAGTCTCGGAGCCGCGTCCAAAGAAAATCTCTTATTAAGTTCATATCCCGTCATTCAGGATTACATTAAAGAGTTTGTTCAACGCCGACCTATTCCCGGATTAGAGGCGCAATATGTGTTTGACAGAAACGGTATCATTATTGCACATCTCTATGCAGATTATGTGAACAGAGAAATATCCAAGGTGGAGTTTGAAATGGTGATGCGAACTGATTCTGTGTTATACAGAGAAACAGAACTTTCGTTCCAGTACATTCTCCCGATTTATCAACGCATTCCGGACGAAGTGATGCCGCGAAGAATTTTGCTTGGCGGCGCAAGTGTGAGTTTCTCTAAAGATATATTATTGGAACCAGTTGACCGGATGAAACGTATAGTCATAGCAACGGCTTCAATAGTTTGTATTTTCGGTATTGCATTTATGTTTCTTGTTTCCGGTAGATTCGTTCAGGTTATCACGTCGCTTTCGGATGCGGCACGACGAGTTGGGCAGGGCGATTTGCTTGTTGCGATTGATACGAAAATCAAAGATGAACTTGGAGTTCTGGCAAATGAATTTAATAAGATGGTGCAACAACTCCGCGAAAAGACTGAGATGCAAAAATACCTCTCTCGTTCGGCAGTCGAAATGCTTTCGGAAGAACACACAGCGACACTGGGTGGTACGAGAAAAACAGTAACCGTGATGTTCACAGATATTCGGGATTTCACCGGCGCATCGGAAACTCTTTCGCCGGAAGAGGTTGTTGACACACTCAATCAGTATCTTGATTTGCAAACAAGAATAATTCATTCTTTCAACGGCGTTGTTGATAAATTTCTTGGCGATGGAATCATGAGCATCTTCTCTCAGGAAGATATGGCGTTTGATGCTGTCTCTGCCGCAAATAAAATTCAGGAAGAAATCGTAGTGTTGAACAAAGAACGATTAACAAAAAACGAGACTTCGTTCAAGGTTGGCATCGGTATAGCCACAGGAAGTACGTTCCTTGGAAGCATCGGTTCACGTGATAGAATGGATTACACGGCTATCGGCGACACTGTGAATCTTGCTTCACGGTTGTGTAGCGTCGCCGGTCCAAACGAAATTATTGTTACTGAGGATGTTGTAGAACGGTTGAACGGAAGATTTCCGTTAAAGCCGGAAGGAAAAGTTTCCATCAAAGGAAAACAAAGTCAGGTTTCAGTGTATCAGGTAATTTTTATGGAATCGAAATAATGAAAAACTTAGGGAAATTAATTAGCATTATGTTCCTGCTTTCTGCAGTTGGATTTTCCCAATCGCAGATTGCAGGAAGCAACAATTACGCATTAGGCGGTTCATCGGTAATGAGAGTTGCGAAGCCATCTGCATTGTTCCTCAATCCGGGTGAACTTGCACGGATTCATACTCGAGAACTCTTTCTCGGAACGAATCGGTTTGAATCCTTACCAACAATCGGTGTTGCACATTTTATCCCATACGTTGGTACGTTTGCATTTGGAATTGGAAACGAATTCAGTGCATCTCAGTACTCACTCGGATATGCGCGAATCATTGGTACGCGTCATACAGTTGGTGGTTCGCTGAACTACATAAAAAATTCAAAACCTGAAGTGACTTTTTCCCTTGGAAGTTCGGTTCACTTTCCCGGTATCGAAGGAATAAATTCCGGTATTATGACAGGATTAAGTTTGATGAATCTTTCATCTAACTCATCTCTAAGCGAGCAACAATTAAACGTAGGAGTCGGATATTGGTTGATGCCAAATCGTTTGAGGATGCAAGGAAGTTGGTTGTATGAACGTAAAGAATCAGAGTTTCCGTTCGGGGCTGAATATCTACTCAATTCCGAAGTGGCAGTTCAGGTTGGAACGAATTCCTTTGATGAGTTCGCGTGTGGTCTCAGTTATGCACTGGAAGTAATGAGTATGGATTTTGCAGTTGGGAAACAAAGTATTTCCTTCAGTGTCAATGTTCGATATGGTGATGACCCCAGGCAATTAAGCGAGCGGTATTATGAGGAAGGCATCAAATCGTACGAAGAAGAACAGTATCCCCAAGCAAAAATATCTTTTCTCAATGCGCTTCAATACGATGAATATTATGAATCCGCGAGGACGTACATCGGACTTTCAGAAGGGGTAACAGAAACCTCGACAAGATTTCTTTTGACTGAAGCTAAACAATTCGAGAAGGAAGGTAAATATTTATCAGCGAAAAAGAATTATCTTAAATTTTTGAGTTCACACTCGAATGATGTGTTAGTGATGAACAGATTGCGCGCGCTTCAACCAAAGTTACATGAAGAAGCGATGAAGATTTTTGTCATCGCAGACAGTCTCAAGCAACTGGGAATGTTCGATGCGGCACGTATTCGATATCAGCAAGCGTTCGATTGTGATTCTGAGGATGAGACAATTCTTCAAACACTTTCCGAAATGGAAAAAATGATTGCTGACAGCGTCGCTGTCTATTTGGCGAAGGGGGGCTCGCGATTGGAACGAAATCAATTAGAAGCCGCGCAAATTGCATACGAACAAGTGTTGCGTTACAACTCGACCAATCCGGAAGCGAAGAAAAACCTGTCAATCATCGAGTCGAAATTACGTGCAAGTTCTGATGCTGTAAAATCTCAACGGTCAACAAAGGAGTTATTTGATAAGGGAAAATCTGCTTTTGAACAGGAAAACTATCTTGAGGCGATTTCTGTTTTTCAGGAATACCTAAAACAAGATCCGAAAAATAAAGACGCGCAAACATTTATTGACCGTGCAAGAGATTCCCTTGTTCCTAAGGTTGAAGAGTACTTTAAGATTGGCTTACAATATTACGTTGAGGAAAACTACAAGAAAGCGCTCGAAGTGTGGAATATCGCGCTAACCATCAAGCAAGATCATCAGGCAATTCTTGAATATAAAAATCGGGCGGAACTGAAATTGAAAGCGTTGGAAAAACTCAAGTAGTCTGTCGTCGTTTAAGCAAATGCACGAACACATGTTTATCTAAGAAGGCGATTGCGCAGAAGAAGCAGAGGAGAAAAA
>JACPVN010000492.1 GCA_016191715.1 Ignavibacteriota bacterium
CGCATAGTTTCTGATTACTGAAACCGATTTATTTGTTGTTTGTATTCCAACTATTCATTATGTTTGCCGCGTCAAAAATAAAGTTTTTCAAACAAGTAGTTCGTCTGCACTGAGCAAGGTCGGAGTGCAGACCTCAATTTCCCTGATGGTTCGACTTCGCTTGCCATGACGATGGTTGATGCTTTGAGACAGCCTCATTTACGTTGCTCTGTACCATCATCGTAACATAAAAAAAGGGCTCGAACAATCGAACACCTTCCGAACGATGATTGTGGACGGGGATACCAATCATCAACATATTCGACTTGTTATTTAAGAAGAAGCGGCCGCTTGGTTTCGGAAATTCCTCCAGTGTTCAAGCAGTAACACTCCGTTCAATGAGATATCAATCCGATTAATTATATTCCCAATGAACAACCATGACCATGCATGACAAATTTCTTTCGCAAACTTACCGAAAGTTCTGAACCGCATTCCGGTGATACATCGCGCAGTATGTTGAAACGACTGACTGTTAGTTTCAGCATTGCCTTGTCTGTCATTCTCTTTACTCATCTCACAGAATTTCCTCCTCTCCAACGCATCGAACTTTCCACAATTGATTTTCGTTTCCGCCAGCGCGGACCGATGCAGGTTCCTCAGGAATCGCTCGATGTAGTTATCGTAGAAATATCGAACGAGTCGTTTAAGTCGTTGCCGGAACAATGGCCCTGGCCCCGTTCATATCATGCTCAGGTTGTGCGAAATCTCAAAAGGGCAGGCGCGGTTGCAATTGGATTCGATATTCTCATGAGCGAACCGGACGCACGAAATACTGCTAACGATGATGATTTCAGAAAAACAATCAGGGAAACGAAAATGGTCGCACTCGGAGGTAAAACGGATATCGGAAATCAGGGATTCACAATGCGTACGAGTGAAGAAACATACGGGAATATATTTTTCTCAGTTGATAGTTCCATCGGCATTGTCTATATCCGCAACGATGATGACGGGGTCTATCGCCGTTACCGTCCGTTTACGTTCGACCCCGCGGCTGAACGGAAACTCCCTTCGCTCGCCTTCGCTACGCTGAACAAAGCGTTCAACAATCCGCCCTTCTTCACGGCTGAGAATTTCTCCGATAAATTTCTCTACGCAGAAAAAATCATTCCGAAAGCGGATGACGTTTCGTTCCTCATCAACTACTACGGACCCGATAGAACATTCAAGCATGTGAACTATGCGGATGTCATTGACGATTCTGATTTCACAACTGTAGATGAACTATCAATTGTTACGGGAGACATCCCGGGTGAAGATGAAGAAGAAATCAACACGTTTGATGACCCGGATTTCGGTTTGCTGTACGATGGAACATTTGCCGGAAAGATTGTCCTCGTCGGCTCAACCCTGCCGGAAGATAAGGATTTATTTCCGGTTCCGATTGCAACGGGGAAACAATCGGGCGATAATCTCATGTACGGAGTGGAGATTCATGCAAACGCGATTCAAAATGTTCTGGATGAAACAGCGTTGTACAAAGAATCTTGGTGGCTTGATGTTCTCCTCATCGTTGTACTTTCCTTATTGGTTTTTTATTCTACAACATGGCTGAAAGTTTTTCGTTTTCGATGGCACGCGTACAGCGAAATTCTCAGTGCGCTTTTTACCCTCATGCTTCTTGCCGGAATTCTCCTGC
Source organism: Ignavibacteriota bacterium (assembly GCA_016191715.1). Classification (GTDB taxonomy): domain Bacteria; phylum Bacteroidota; class Ignavibacteria; order UBA10030; family SZUA-254; genus FW602-bin19. The sequence continues at coordinate 1,682 of JACPVN010000492.1, forward strand.
TCGCTCAGTTCTTGTTCAACGCGCAATACTATGTACTCACGATGGTGAATCCGATGCTTGCCGTTGTTGTCAGTTATATCGGAGCGACAGTGTATAACTATCTCGGTGAACGAAAACAGAAAACGTACATCAAAGGATTGTTCAGCAGATATGTCAGTCCGGCAGTTGTCAATTCGTTGATTGAAAATCCTGACCGAGTCCGGCTTGGAGGCGAGAAGAAAGAACTTACGGTCTTCTTTAGCGATGTTGCGGGGTTCACTTCCATCTCCGAACAACTTTCTCCTGAAGAACTTGTTCAACTCCTGAACGAATACCTGAGCGAGATGACGGCACTTGTGTTTAAGCATGATGGCACGTTGGATAAATTTGTCGGCGATGCGGTGATGGCAATTTGGGGAGCGCCGCTCCCACAACGAGACCACGCGTTGCGCGCGTGCAAAGCCGCGCTCGAAATGCAGGAAGTAATTTTCGAGATGAACCGCCGCTGGAAAAAAGAAGGAAAGCCGGAACTTGGCGCACGTGCAGGCATCAACACTGGTGATATGATTGTAGGAAATATGGGGGGCGCACGGCGATTTGATTACACCGTCATCGGTGATAACGTGAATCTTGCCTCACGACTAGAAAGCGCGAACAAGCAGTACGGCTCGCGTATCATGATCGCGGAACGAACGTATCAACTTGTTGCGTCGGAAGTTCTTGTGCGTGAACTTGACTCGCTCGTCGTAAAAGGGAAAACTCAGCCGGTCAAGGTGTACGAACTTTTAAGTTTTGCAAAAGACCCTTTGCCTCCGCATGGAATTAAATTCCTCGATGTATATAATCGAAGTCTCGAACTCTACAAACATCGGGAGTGGGAACACGCAATAACATCGTTCGAGCAGGCGCGCAAACTGCTCGGTGAAGATTACACATCGAAAATGTATATCAGTCGTTGCCGGCACTACATCAACGAGCCGCCCGCCGATGATTGGGATGGAGCGTTTGTATTGAAGACGAAGTGAACATACAACGCTTACTCTTGCAAAGTCATCCATCTTGCAATTCATGTTGTCAAATTGATGGCTTTGATTTTTACACCAATTTTACTAAATTTGTCCCGCTTGTAGCAAGTTCTCCCTTGCAATTTTTCTAAACTGTCATCTGTATCTATTCTTTTTTACACGGAATTCATTGGATGACAGTTCGTATTTCTGATGGGAACTCTCAGAAGAACGGGATTTGTTACAGACACTCGAAGATTTCGTTCAAGGCATGTCATCATGCTCAAGGAACGAGATTCTTCACTCCGCCGAAGGCGGGGATTCGGTATGACAGTAAAAGAAGTATCACAACTAATCAAACAACATGGCAGACATTAAAGAACTCAACGAACGCATCCAGCGCGAAAGCGCATTCATAGATTTATTGCTCATGGAAGTCGGCAAGGTCATCATCGGACAGAAGTACATGGTCGAGCGGCTGCTCATCGGCTTGCTTTCCAACGGTCACGTGTTACTCGAAGGAGTACCGGGATTGGCAAAAACACTTGCCATTAAAACACTTTCATCGGCAATTCAGGCAAAGTTCCATCGTATTCAGTTTACGCCGGATTTACTTCCTGCGGACGTAGTCGGTACGATGGTGTTCAATCAGAAGTCGGGAGATTTCTCCGTTCGCAAAGGTCCCATCTTTGCCAATTTTATTCTGGCTGATGAAATCAACCGTGCGCCGGCGAAAGTACAAAGTGCACTGCTCGAAGCGATGCAGGAGCGGCAAATCACCATCGGTGACAGCACGTTCAAATTGGATGACCCGTTCCTCGTGCTTGCAACGCAAAACCCGATTGAGCAGGAAGGAACCTACCCGCTTCCTGAAGCGCAGGTTGACCGTTTCATGTTGAAAATAAAAATTGATTACCCGAACCGCGAGGAAGAGCGGCTCATCATGCGGCAAAATATTACCTCAACTCAAGTGCAAGTAAAATCTGTTATCGCACCGACAGAGATTATCAAAGCGCGCTCGACCGTTCAGGAAGTGTATATGGATGAAAAAATCGAGCGGTACATTTTGGACATCGTTTTTGCAACGCGTAAGCCGAAAGACTTCAAACTTGATAAATTGACAAACATGATTAGTTATGGTGCGTCACCTCGTGCAAGCATCAGTCTCGCGCTTGCGGCAAAAGCATTTGCATTCATCAAACGTCGCGGCTACGTCATCCCCGAAGACATTCGTGCAACCTGTCACGACGTTCTCCGTCATCGTATTGCAGTCACGTATGAAGCAGAGGCGGAGAATATTACTTCGGAGAATATTGTTGATGATATTCTTAACACAATCGAGGTTCCATAAACTGTCATTTGTCAATGGTCAATTGTCATTTGTCATTCAACAAAATGTACTTTGTACTTAGTTCTTTGTACTTGGTATAAGTATGTTTAAGAAACTTGAAGAATTAGAAGTATATCAACTTGCAGAAAAACTCGCTGACGAAGTTTGGGATATTTGTGTTTCGTGGGAAAGTTTTGCTAAGTTCACTGTCGGCAAACAACTTGTTAACGCCGCTGATTCCATTCCTGCCAATCTCTCAGAAGGTCATGGACGATTTTCAATGAAAGAAAATCTCCAGTTTTGCTATTATGCGAGAGGTTCATTTGGTGAAACACGAAATTGGCTTCGCCGTGCATATAAGAGAAAACTTCTTACTAAGAAACAAGTTGATATTTTGAAAAAAATTATGGATGAACTCGGACCAAAACTCAACGCATATATTACTTCAATAAAAAGACAATCAAAACAATAATTGAAACACCAAGTACTAAGTACCAAGTACCAAGTACATTATTATGGATTCCCAAGAATTACTAAAAAAGGTTAGGAAAATCGAGATACGAACGAAAGGATTGGTGAACCACATCTTTTCGGGCGAGTATCATAGCGTGTTCAAGGGACGCGGAATGGCGTTCAGTGAAGTGCGCGAGTATCAGTACGGCGATGACATCCGCATGATTGACTGGAACGTTTCAGCGCGGTTCAACCATCCGTTCGTCAAAGTGTTTGAAGAAGAGCGCGAGTTGACGGTGATGCTTGTTGTTGATGTCAGTGCATCAGGCAAGTTTGGAACTGTTAAACAATTCAAGAAAGATGTCGCAGCCGAGTTATGCGCCGTGCTTGCGTTCTCTGCAATTCAGAACAATGATAAAGTCGGCGTGATTTTCTTCAGCGATAAGATCGAGAAATTCATTCCTCCGAAAAAAGGACGAACGCATATTCTCCGTATCGTACGCGAGTTGCTTGATTTCGAGCCGGCACAAAAGGGAACAAACATTACCGAAGGTCTTCGTTACCTTACGAGCGCAATCAAAAAAAGAAGCATTGCATTTTTGATTTCTGATTTTCTCGGAGATGGATTTGATGACGCATTAAAAATCGCCGGACGAAAACATGATTTGATTGCCGTTCGATTGTTCGACCCTCGCGAAGCGGAACTTCCTCAAAGCGGTTTTATACGTGTGGTTGACCCGGAAACAGATGAACCGCTTTGGGTTGACACGGACAATAACAGTGTGCGTAGCCGGTATAAATCTGATTGGGAAACAAAAGTGAATTCACGAAAAAAATTATTCCGGCATTGTGGTGTGGATGATATTGATATTAAAATTGAAAAAGACCAACCATATATTCAACCGCTTGTCGGATTTTTCAGGTTGCGGGAGAAGAGATGGTAGCAGAATTTCGGATTGCGTCCCGCCAAGTCGGGATCTCCACTTCGTTCCGAAATTGCCAATTTCGAATTGATTCTATGAATTTTACATTTTCACATATCTCATATCTCATAACTCATATCTCTCGGCAAGTAGTACTTGGTACTTGGTACTTGGTACTTTGGATTTTGCTCACCGCTCACTGCTCATTGCTCACTGCTCAGGAAGTGAAAGCAACAGCGCGGGTGGATTCAAACAATATTATGATTGGCGATTGGCTTGGATTGCATATCGAAGTTCAGCACCGGGACAACACGACGATTCACTGGCCACAGATTGCAGACTCGCTTCAGGGAATTGAAATCATCAAGCGAGGAGAAGTGCAAACACAAAAGAACGGAAGTGATGTTCTCGAAAAAGCGGATTACATTATCACATCGTTCGATTCGGGAACGGTCATTGTGCCGCCGTTGCAATTCTTGTTTTCGGTGGTGGGCGATACGGCAAAACGCATTGCCGAAACTTCACCCATTCCGATTTTCGTTCATACAGTTGATGTTGATACATCGCAAGACATCAAAGACATCAAGCCGCCGCTCAGTTTATCCATCACGTTTGCCGAACTTCTGCCGTACATTATCGGGCTAGTTGTTCTTGGCGGACTCGGTTATCTCTTCTATTATATTTGGAACAAACGACGACGCGGCGAAAGTATTATTCCCGAAGCGCCGCCGAGACCGGCACATGAAGTTGCACTCGAAGCATTGCGCTCGCTCGACTCGGAACATCTCTGGCAACGGGGGAAAATCAAAGAGCATTATTCCCAACTGACTGACATTGTTCGCACGTACATCGAACGACGTTACCGCGTTATGGCGATGGAAATGGTAACGGATGAGATTATGGATTCGCCCGTCATTGCCTCGCTTGAAAAACAGACGCGTGAACCGTTGAAAGAACTTCTCGTAAAATCCGACTTCGTGAAGTTTGCCAAATATCAACCGACGCAACAGGACAACGAAACGAGCATTACTACCGCGACAATGTTTGTCGAGCAGACATGGCGCGATGTTCATGCACAACAAGTGACTCAGACAGAAGAGGTGAGCGCATGATGGGAATGAGTTATGCAAACCCGGAATATTTTCTTCTTCTTCTCTTCGTTCCGTTGATGATTTTCTGGTACTGGAAACGACATCGTCAGCAATATGTTGAGTTACAGGTTTCGAGCGTTCAGGTATTTCACCGAGTTCCGAAAACATGGAAGCATCGTCTGCGGCATATGTTGTTCGCGTTACGCGTAGTCGCGTTGATTTTTTTGACGGTCGCTCTTGCACGTCCGTATTCAACATCAAAAGGCGAACAGGTTTCGACGGAAGGAATTGATATCATTCTTGCCAACGATATTTCCGGCAGTATGCTCGCGGAAGATTTTCGTCCGAACAGAATTGAAGCCGCGAAAAAAATCGCACAGGATTTTATCGAAGGCAGACCGACCGACCGCATCGGGATGGTCGTGTTTGCAGGAGAAAGTTTTACGCAATGCCCGCTGACGATTGACCATGGCGTTCTCATTACACTCGCAAAAGAAATTAAAAGCGGAATCATCGAAGACGGAACGGCAATCGGGATGGGACTTGCGACATCAGTCAGTCGTTTGAAAGACAGCAAAGCAAAAAGCCGCGTGATTATTTTGTTGACTGACGGCGTGAACAACCGGGGCTCTATTGACCCGCTCACCGCCGCCGGCATTGCGCAATCGTTCGGAATTCGTGTTTATACAATCGGCGTTGGCACTATCGGTATGGCGCCGTATCCCGTTCAAACGCCGTTTGGCATTCAGTATCAAAACGTTCCCGTGGAAATTGATGAACAGATGCTTCAGAAGATTGCCGACATGACAGGCGGAAAATTCTTCCGTGCAACCGATAACAGGAAACTGAAAGCCATCTACGAAGAAATTGACAAACTCGAAAAAACAAAAATCGAAGTGACGCAATTCAGAAAACATAAAGAAGAGTTTTATACTGCCGCGATATTTTCAGGATTGCTTCTTTTGCTAGAATTGATTTTTGCTCAAACAATATTCAAGAAAATACCCTGATGATTCGATTCGCCCATCCTGAGTATTTATATGCGCTGGCGCTCGTGCCGTTCTTGCTCGTGCTGTTTTGGCTTGCTCGTCGCTGGCGGTTGAATGCAATGAAACGCTATGGCAATCTTTCGTTGCTCGAACAATTGATGCCGCAGGCGAGCAGGAAGAAACCAATCCTGAAGTTTTTCCTTCATGCGGGAGCGTTCACCTTTCTCGTTCTCGGTCTTGCCAATCCGCAAATCGGAACAAAGATGGAAGAAGTGAAACGCGAGGGCGTGGACATTTTTATCTGTCTCGATGTTTCCAACAGCATGAAATCAGAAGACATCAAACCGAACAGGTTGGAAAGCGCGAAGCGGGAAATTTCTCAGATGCTCGACAAATTTGAAAACGACCGCATTGGTATCGTGGTGTTTGCCGGCGATAGTTATCTGCAACTTCCTCTCACATCGGATTACAGCGCGGCACGGCTTCTCATCAGCACGATTGATGTTGACATTGTTCCGATTCAGGGAACGGCAATTGGTTCTGCAATCAAGATGGCAATGAAATCATTTGTCGAAGAAGAAAAGAAGCACAAAGCGATTGTCATTATCACCGACGGAGAAAATCATGAAGACGATGCGTTGACCGCGGCAAAAGATGCCGCAGAAGAAGGCGCGGTTGTTCACACGATTGGCATGGGTTCGCCGGAAGGTTCGCCGATTCCAATTTATCAGGATAATGTTCAGGTCGGATTCAAAAAGGATTCAGAGGGAAGCGTTGTCATGACAAGACTTGATGAGAGCGGGCTACAACAAATCGCTGACGCCGGCAAAGGACGATACATCCGTGCGAGCAATCAGCAAAGCGAACTTGATGAAATGCTGAAGGATATTCAGGCGATGGAAAAAAAAGAATTCGGCGCGAAAGTCTTCACAGAATATGAAGATCGCTTTCAATATTTTCTTGCCGTAGCGGCGTTCCTGTTGATCCTCGAATACTTTTTATCTGAACGAAAAAATGTACTTGTTGCAAAATGGAAATCGCTTCTCGCTAAACCGTTCACCCTCAGACGACAAAACTCGGAGTGGAAATGATAACACGATTTGTACTTACAATATTCTTTTTCTGTTTGATGTTCTCAAACGCATTTACTCAATCGGAACGTTCACACATTCGTGACGGTAACAGCGCGTACAAAGAAAAAAAATATTCCGACGCGGAAGTCAGTTACAAAAAGTCGCTTGAGAAAAACAAAGACCTCGTCGAAGGTTCGTTCAACTTGGGCGATGCGTTGTACAAGCAAGACCGGTTTGGTGAGGCGGCGGAACAATATCGCATGTCTGCAATGAAAGCGAAAGACAACGAACTCAAGGCGCAGGCATTGCACAATTTAGGTAACTCGTTGCTGAAGGAACAGAAATTTCAGGAAAGTCTCGCCGCGTATAAGGAAGCATTGAAAGCCAATCCGAAAGACACGGAAACGAAATACAATTACGAGTATGCAAAACGTATGCTACAACAACAACAGCAACAACAACAACAGCAGCAACGTCAGGAAAAGAAAGACGACAAGAAGCAGGACGAAAAGCAAAATCAGGACCAACAAAAGCAAGACCAACAGAAACAGCAACAAGACCAACAGCAAAAACAGGAACAGCAGAAGCAAGAGCAAGCCAAGCAACAGCAGGCACAGCAGAAGAAACAGCAAATCTCAAAGGAAGATGCTGAAAGAATTTTAGAAGCGCTGAAGAACGACGAGAAAAAAGTACAGAAGAAATTACAGAAGAAAGTTCCTGCTCGCGGTCAGGTGGAGAAAGATTGGTGATGCTCATAATTGTAGGTCGAACTTCAGTTCGACCACGGGCGAATTAAAATTCGCCCTACATTTTTATTAACTAACAGATTATTCGTACTTTACTCACAGTGTTTCGGAATAGCATAACATCAACAACAAAACTTCGACTGACACTCGGAGTTTTTCTTTTCGTATTCATCTCAGCGTCGTTGTTTGCGCAGGAGTTTACTGCAACGGTTAATAGAAACCGCGTTGCCATGGGCGAACAGTTCGAACTGACATTTATCTTGAATGGTGCAGGAAGCGGGAAGAATTTCCGTCCGCCGGCGTTTAATGATTTCCTCACGCTCTCCGGTCCGAATCAATCCACAAACTGGCAATTCATTAACGGACAACAATCCGTTTCCATTTCGTACGGATATGTGTTACAACCGCGAGCAGAAGGAAAATTCACAATTCCTTCTGCGACCATCGAAGCGAGCGGAAAAACTCTTCAGACAAAACCCATCACGATTGTAGTTACGAAAGGCGCACAGCAACAACAACGTCAATCGAACCGTGGAGGACAACAACAGAACGATGCCGATGTCTCTCAGCAAATCGGCGATAATCTTTTTCTCCGTGTCAGTGTGGACAAATCGAAATGTTACCAGGGCGAACAAATCACGGCGACGTACAAAATCTATACGCGCGTGAACATTGCTAACTACCAACTGAATAAAGTTCCGGCGCTCACTGGTTTCTGGAGCGAAGATTTGGAAGTGCCAAAACAGATTCAACTCACGAATGAAACGGTAAATGGCAAACAATACCGCGTCGGCGTGTTGAAGAAAGTCGCATTGTTTGCACAGCGAAGCGGAACGCTCACGCTCGACCCGATGGAGGTTGAGTGTGTTGTACAAGTTCAGTCTCGCCGACGCTCGAACGATATTTTCGACCAATTTTTTAATGACCCGTTTTTCGGAAATGTCCGGAACGTCAATTATAAAGTTGTAAGCGACCCGGTAAAAATCACCGTTCAGGAATTGCCCCAGGAAAATTTACCAATCGGATTTCCCGGAGCGGTAGGCAAGTTTTCGATGGAAGCGTGGCTCGATAAGAAACAGACGAAAACGAATGAAGCAGTGACACTAAAAATAAAGATTAGCGGACGCGGCAATATCAAACTGCTTGATGAGCCGGCGATTGTTATTCCCCCCGACCTTGAAAAGTACGACCCGAAAATATCGGACAACATCACGAAACAGGGAAATCTCATTTCCGGAAGCCGCACGTTCGAGTACCTTTTGATTCCGCGACACGCAGGCGAACAAAAAATCGCTTCGTTCCTGTTCTCGTATTTTGATGTTGACAAAAAAACATATGTTACAATCAATAGCCCCGAGTTTGTTCTCTCGGTCGGGAAAGGAACCGAACTTGCAAGCGCGCCGGTTTCCGGAATCTCGAAAGAAGATGTGAAACTGCTTGGCGAAGATATTCGGTTCATCAAAAGCGGAGGAGTGAATCTGCAACGGCGCGGTGAACGGCTGTTCGGTTCTCCTCTTTTTTATGCTTTGTCATTCAGCCCGATAATTCTGTTTGTCGGGTTTGTCATGTTCATGCGCAAGCGGGACAAAATGCTGGGTGATGTTCTTGCAGTCCGCAACCGCAAAGCGAGGAAGATGGCACAACAACGATTGTCGGTTGCTAAAAAACATCTCAGCGCACAAAAGCGAGAAGAGTTTTACAACGAAGTCGCCCGTGCGTTGTGGGGATATGTTTCCGATAAACTCGGCATTCCGCCATCAGATCTGACGATTGATACAGTTCGGAGTTCGCTTGAACAGCGCGGCGTTCCGGTAGAATCCATTTCAAAACTCGCGTCAACATTCGAGCAATGCGAATATGCCCGTTTCGCACCTTCGTCCGATTCCTCTCAAATGGATTCGATGTATAACGAAGCAGTTTCTCTCATTTCCACCATCGAGGACCATGTGCGATGAAAAATATTCTTTTTCTTTTCATTGTTCTCGTTCAGTTTTCTTTGGGACAGGAAGCCGATGTTCAGTTCGAGCAGGCGAATCAGTTATATCGCACCGGAGAATATGAAAACGCGACACAAGCATACGAACAAGTTCTCTTGAACGGCTACGAACATGCAGCATTATACTACAATCTCGGCAACTCGTACTTCAAACTGAAAAATTATCCTGCCGCAATTCTCAATTACGAACGGGCAAAACGCCTCGCTCCGAACGACGAAGAACTCGACCATAACATTCGTCTTGCCAATCTTCATGTAGTGGACAAGATTGAACCTGTGCCGCAACTGTTTCTCATCGAGTGGTGGCGCGCCTCCGTCAACTATCTTTCGACGGATGGTTGGGCATTGGCGGGCATCGTGCTTTTATGGGCAACGGTTCTTTTCGGTTCGCTTCTCTTGTTGATTCGCTCTGATATTCTCAGGAGAATGTGTTTACTTCTTGCCGTTGTTCTCTTTATCACGAGCGTTCTTTCGTTTGTCGGAATGATGCAACGGAACGCGTTGGAAGCAGAAGAATTTGCAATTGTCTTCTCTCCCTCTGTCTCAGTTAAAAGCGCACCCGATGCACAAAGCACCGACTTGTTTGTCATTCATGAAGGAGTGAAAGCACGGGTGCTTGACTCCGTCGGAGAGTGGAAAAAAATCAAACTCGCCGATGGAAAAGTTGGGTGGATGCCGGCGGGCGACTTTCAAGTGATTTGAGTTAGCACTTGCCACGCACCTCAGAGGTGCGTGGCAAGTCCCATCTCACCAACCTGTTACCAATAAATTTTTAGCCGCTCGTAATCCGCATTTCTGATATTTGTGATACGCCTCAGCGGCACGAAGACGAATTTCTTCATCGCTTTCATGAAGTATCCAACCGTCAAGCGCACTCTTTAATGTATAGGCTTCAGGCGCCATCAATCCCGTAGTCCACAAAAGCGGAGTTGCACCTGCCGCTTGAAGCGGTTCTGTAAAGTACGATTTACTCATGCACGCGAGAATGATAGCATCTCTCTTCACAGTATCCACCCTCTTAGGATATGTATCAAGTTGGAAATCCATGAGACCGTCGTGACCGATGTATGCGACTAACCTTGCATTCCCGCCGATTGCCAGAGCAATCTTGCCATTATCCACACGCACCGTTTCTTGATTTCCGCCGGATGCCGATGTGAGAAAATCAACAACGGTCTGTTTAATTTCGCTCCCTTTGTATGCATCGGCTACAAGATAAGCATCATCCGTACGATGTTTGAAAATACATCGCTCCATAATATTTTCTCGCGGATTCTGTATCGTGGATATCAACTTCCACTCCTGACTTTGTCTGAAATGAGTTTTCACTCCATACAAAGCGCCCCAATATAAATTATTGTCCGGGTCAGTTCCGTTTCCGAGTATCTTCGGAACAGGAATGATTCCCTGATTCTCGTTGTCACAGAGAGCGACGAAGACATGGACAACTCTTGGTGCAACCTGTGCAACTGTCTCGTAACTCAGGAAAAGTGAAAGGAGAACCGGAACAATACATATCATTGTCCTCTTGTTATTCCACATCGCTAAGATTGATCTCCTATCTTCCATATAACATGATCCTCAGCGGAGTAAGACCATCTTCTTCACACTTTGAAATAACTCGCCATCCGGCTTCATGCTTTGAGCAACAATTCTATAGATGTAAACTCCGCTTGGTAAACCACTTGCATCAAATGTAACTTGATGAGTCCCGGCTTCTAATTGCTCATTGTTTCTCAGTGTGGTAATTTCGCGACCTAACAGGTCATGAACTTTCATGGATACGATTGAAACTTCGGGTAAATCAAACTCAATGATTGTTGTTGGATTGAATGGATTAGGATAATCTTGTTTCAGTGCGAACGATGCTGGAATACTTTTACTGCCCTGATACCTCAGCACAATCTGAAATACCTGATCTTCCTGCCCGCGATCAGGTATCGGGATTTGAACTGCTCCCTTCGTCGTGAAGCCAATCCCCTTCTCACCTACTATTAAAAGTGCTTCAACGGCTGGCTGTTTGATCTCCCAGCTTATCGTCAAGGGATATTGAGCAGAGGAAATCGAGATGGGAAAATCTCCGCGAGTACTTTCATCAACAACTTCCACTATCTTGTTGGATACGAATCGAACCTCAAACACACCCCGAGGCGGCTGGGGAGGCAACTCATTGTGAATGCCTGTTGAAAAATCTCTCTTCCTGCCGTAGTATAACGTCTGTGAGTTGGTAGCCGCATCGGTGACCGTAAGGATGTTAAGTCTGTTAAAAATATCTTGCTTAGCAATAATGTTGGAGCCGGTGTATCCTGACAAGTCCACCACTAGTTTTCCTACTTCGTCAGCTTTTACCCAGTAACCGTGCCCGGGTATGATTGTATTGGAAACGTAATACCCTCGGTAGTAATCGAAGAAACTTGAAAGGGGAATATTGGGTGGAATGGTCGAAACACTTGAGACTTCGATGGCATGAGAAATGGATCCAACAAGGTTCCACCCCTGAACGATGTCGCATGTCTCAGCCAAAACAGATGAACCAAATACATTGACAACTTGTGCATTGTTGAATTTGAGCCAGTAGCCTTTTCCATTCTCGAGAGAATCCTGTTGGACATAGTTTCCGTTGTAATGGTAAGCGTTCGAAACTGACATAGGGAATAACATCGTCTTTGCTCTGTCTGTCACGCGCATCGGAACTGAAACAAGATTCCATTTTGCGTCAACTATAAAAGAGGTTGAAAAAAACTCATTACCTGCCGCGAATGCCCACTGACTAAAAGGCGCGTTGTACGCTGCGATGACGGTATCACCCCAAAAGAACGGGCGAAAGTTGTTCCACAACGGATCGGGATCAGAAATGCTTGGCGATGGACGCCGAGCAAACTTCAAACGATTCAAAGGTACGTTGTCCAAGTTGGGATTGTAGTCGAAATAGATGTGGGCGGCTACTGACGTAACAGGGTTTTGTTGAAAATCCCAGTATCCACCTTCAGAGAGTGCAACGATGGTTGTGTCCTGCGGATTGATTGCGCCTGGTGTCGGATCATTGTACCGAGTAACAATCATTTCGAATGGTTGAATGACCGAGCTGAATTCCACTTCGACACCTGTTCGAGGAAATTGGTACCTGCCCGGCGCGTTGATGTTTTGCACAACCTGAACAGGAGTTCTCTGTTCGAAGAAGATGAGATTTTGCTTCTCCACGATAGAATCCGGATTCCCCGAGCGAATACAATCGTAAACCCTCTGATAACTTGGGTAACCTTTGTATTGGCGCATCAGTGCATCAAAACAATTAACCCATGCTTTTGTGAACTTTCCTTCCCCGTACCTAATAGAGTCTCCCTTATCTATTCTGCCATCACCATTTTTGTCGTCATAAACATTTCTTGAATCCGCGGTTTTTGCTGAGTCTGTAGCCGTTGTGATAATAACTATCGAATGCTTACTCCCGAAATCGTTTTTAGCACTGCCCGATCGGCATGCCTCAATGATAATGATCTTCGCTCTCACGTTCGTTGCCTTATTCAACATTTGTGCGAGCTGACTGTAGGTGAGTTCACCATCCCTCATATTCATAACTCCTCCCGATGTACTGTCGCCGTGGCCCACGTAATAGAAAACGATTGCCACGGTAGGGTCTCCCGTGAATTCATTAATGAGGTCTTGGAGATCGGCAATCGAAGCGTTGTTTTTCCTCTCTACACGATCAACTAAGGGGCTGCCTCCATTTGGAAGAGGTGATTCCAAAGCCTTTTGCATCATATTCATATTATTTCGCCACACATTTTCTTCGCCTGTTTTGGTAGCGTGACCTCCAACCAAAATGGCGACGTTATGATTAGACATCGGGGACTTGAATCGCCGGTTTTCCTCTGCAACTTCATATCGTGATAACTTAACAACTCTGCTTTGAGCGCTTTCTGAGAATTGTGGTTCCGGAATCCCGCGATAAAACCCATAGATGATACTCGAACTATCGCTGAATCGGTCATCATAATTTCCCCAAAGCTCAGTTGGTGATTCGTTCGGAGGAATGACAATAGGCCACCAACTTTCATCATAATTTTCCAGTTCACCACTGGTGGCATCTACGAAAAGGAACTTGCAGGGATGTGCATAAAAGATTTCCCCCGACAGGTCCAACCAGAAGAACCATTTATGGGACGTAACCGAGTAGCTCAGTGAACTATCAAAGGGCATGACTTCATACCCCGCTGCTAACGTGGAATCCTCTCCCGGCGGATCATACAAAAAAGCCACAAGTGTGTTCTTGTATGGGCTTGGATTAATTACTTGAGAGGTCACAATGGCAATCGCACTGTCTCGTGAAATTGACACCGTCGAATTATGGAGATATTGTTTTTGCACGCCGTGCAATTTTATCGTCACTGACATACAAAGAAACAATACGAGTATCGTCCTTCGCCTAACGTGTAGAATAAGGTTTTGCATATACTATTCCTTTCTTGATTTGTAATTTTATTATTTTTGTTCCCACACTCCCGATACTGTGTTAGAACTTTTTTAAAAAAATAGTTTCAATTCTGATTTATTAATATGTACATACTCATAGTTACTAAAACATTTTGTACGGCGTTAGATATCTAATTGAAACTGATGCGGCTTGATTCTTGACAGAGAATAGTACGTACTTAAACTGCTCAACTTTCACGGATATTTCTTCAGAGTCGAACTGTCATTGATTTACATTTCTGTGATGGCTATTTTTTTTACTCATTTGCCCTGTACATATTTAGTACATCTTCATAAGCAAGAGTTGGACTTTGGGTGTTGCCGGTTTTTGTAGCATAGAACACTGAGGCAATACGCCCAGTCAGCGGAAAGAACACTTGTCTCAATGAGACAGAGAATGATAAATGAGGTTTGAAATAGAGCGCATGAAGGACTCGCGCAGGTGGGGCTTGGTAAAGAAACAACAGATTCGATTATCAATCAATAATCCATTGTCAGATTATCAGGTCTCAGAAGCGCACAGTGTTCGTCCGCTCGGATAACCAATGTTGAAAAATCTGATACAAAGATAATGTATTTTGTTCAAAAAGTCAACACGGATTTCAATAAATTGCAAAATGACTGAGTGTTTTAGTCTGTTAACCCATTATCAGTAAACAGGTTACACGTCTATCAATTTTAAATAAAAATTAGCAGTCATCATTATCAGATATTCATGAGAAACTGAATTCTGATCGCACATGCGGTGGAAAGAAAGAAGGCGGGGTTTGCCAACGGGAGGTTGTGTGAATCCCCGCGGACGATTTGAAGAGTGTTTGATTTAGTTTCGCCTGTCATCGGGTTTAATACCAAGGCAACTCTTCTCAATAAGCAACATGTGTTTTGCAGTTGCTTAGTCCCTCCAATTTTTCTACCTTTGACTGTCACTTTAACCATGAAAATTCCTATGTTTCAGAATACTGCAAAACATTTCGTTTATCTTCTTCTTTTTGTTTCCCTTCATGTTCTGTCGAATGCTCAAACACCGGAATATCCATTCCCTCAACACGTCGGATACACTGCGGGGACAATCAAGCCAAATCATGTTATGCAATCAACGCTTGATGACTCTGTCCGTTCGTTTTACGAGCAGTGGAAATCGCGGTACCTTGTTGCAGGGTGCGGGATAAATCAATACTACGTATTCTACAATTATGAAGGAGGAGCAACGCCGCCTGATGCAATTTGCGTTTCGGAAGGTCAGGGATACGGAATGTTACTCACCGCATACATGGCTGGATTTGACGATAGCGCTAAAATATATTTCGATGGACTGTACAATTATTACCGTGCGCATCCGAGCGACATCAACAATCGCTTGATGGCGTGGCGACAGAGAACGGGATGCATCAGCGGAGTTGGTGAACGGAACTCAGCAACCGATGGCGATGTAGATATTGCGTACGCGCTTCTGGTTGCCGATAATCAATGGAGAAGCGGCGGGACTATCAACTACAAACAAGAGGCATTGACTCTTCTTGATGCAATCATGCAAGATGAAATCAACCAAAATTTGTTTTCAGTGAAGTTAGGTGATTGGTCAAATTCTTCCGAACCGTCATTCTTCAACTCAACACGTTCTTCCGATTTTATGCTCAATCATTTCAAACTCTTTGCCGAAATTACAGGCGATACAAACTGGAGTCGCATAGCGAACACCTGTTACGATTACATTAGTGCGATGCAAGCGAATTACAGTACAACAACCGGGCTCATTCCAGACTTCATTACAAACCTGAACACAACTCCCGCGCCCGCCCATGCGAACTTTCTCGAAGGTTCTCACGACGGACATTACTATTACAACGCCTGCCGGGATCCGTGGCGTATTGGTGTTGATTATCTTCTTACCGGAGACACACGTGCCTTGACCGTGTTAAATAAAATCAATTCATGGCTGAAGACCGCTACGTCAAACAATCCGGCAAACATTCGCCCGGGTTACCAACTTAACGGAACTGCGATTCATACCGACTACAGTTCGATGGCATTTACCGCGCCGTTTGCTGTCGGCGCAATGGTTCATTCTTCAAATCAACAATGGCTTAACGATTTATGGGATGAAATTGTCGGGACGAACATCAATGCAGAGGGATATTATGAGAACTCTCTCAAACTTCTGTGTATGCTAACTCTTTCCGGAAACTGGTGGAATCCTGTCTCTGAACGAACGATTTCATTTTCCGGTTATGAATGGAGTGTGAAGAACAGCGAAAGCGCATTGTGGGGACCCGGACCGAACTATTTTTCCGAAAGTCCTTCCAATGTGTGGGTTGATTCGTTCGGCAGATTGCATTTGAAGATTACCGGGAGAAACAACCTATGGCAATGCAGTGAGGTGATACTGAACCAAACTCTTGGTTACGGGTACTATGTGTTTCATCTTGCAGAAAATTCCGCCGGACAAATGAATGAGAACGGTGTTCTTGGTTTGTTCACGTGGGACGACACGGCAGTAAGTGAGAATTACCGGGAAATAGATATCGAATTTGCAAAGTGGGGAAATGCAGGCGACCCGACCAACGCGCAATTTGTTGTTCAGCCATGGAACACACCGGGCAATCTTGTGCGATGGACATTTCCGCTGACTGCTGAAACCTCGGCACACTGGTTCGATTGGCAAGCCGACAGCATTACGTTTGGGAGCGTAAAAGGAACGAACATTTTTCCTCCATATGATTCTCTCATCACTTCTTGGAAATATACAGGCGAAGATATTCCCTCCGCAGGAACAGAACGGGTGCATCTCAACTTGTGGCTGATAAATGGACTTGCGCCGACTGACAGTCAGGAAATTGAAATCATTGTCTCGAAGTTCGAATTCAATCCCGAACCACCCTCCGTTGCGAAAGAGTGGAGAATCGTTTCCGTTCCGCGAAGAGTTGCTGACGCGAGGAAGACGGCTCTGTTTCCCGGAACGTACTCCGACGCATTTTCTTTCAATCAAACAAACGGATACGAACAACAGGATACATTGCAAATCGGTGTTGGCTACTGGTTGAAGTTTGCCGTCGGACAGGAAGTACCATTTTCGGGAGATGCAATCACCGAAGATACGATTGAAGTGGTGGAGGGATGGAACCTCGTCGGTTCTATTTCAAATTCGATTGCATCAGGAACGATTCTCAGCGTTCCCCCCGGCATCATCACTTCACCTTTCTTTGGTTACAATCGCGGTTATGCTTCTTCTGAAATGATTGAACCGGGAAAAGGATATTGGGTGAAGGTTTCGCAAAATGGTGTTGTGATTCTCCGATGAAGCGTTTTTTGTTTTTCGTTTGTTGTTGTTTGGGGGTTGGAATTATTCACGCGCAAATCCAATCGAAAGATACATTGATTGATTATTCTTCAGAGGCAACAGGAGGATTTACAACAAAGAATATTCCTGTTCTGCTCGCGAACGTCAGTCCGTTTCTTGCCGTAGGAATTATTGCTTCGCGTGATACTTCAGAAGGTGCATTGCCAAACCTTCAGCTTCGTTATTCAAACAATGAAACGGACTGGAGCGGTTGGCAAAACGTTTCACTTGATGAAGAAGGGGGAAAGGACTCAAACGAGATTGCATTTTCCTTGCAGTTTCTTCCGAAAGAAGCACAAGTACTGCAGATTAATATTTATCTACAAACAAAAGGCGAAAAACATCTTACCGGTTTTCAACGCCTTCGTATCTCGTTCATTAGTCCGGGTGAATCAGAGAAGGGAACTCCGCAAAAAAGAAAAATACTGCAACAAACATTGTTCGATGAGCCGCCGACCTTTCTTTCGAGAACTGAATGGGCTTGCCCCGAAGGACAAACATCGCCACGCTGGACTCCGTTGCACACCAACGTCACGCATCTTATCGTTCATCATACTGCCGGCTCGAACAGTTCGTCGGATTGGGCGGCGGTCGTCCGTTCGATTTGGGTGTATCATGCGAACGAGCGCGGCTGGGGAGACATCGGCTACAATTGGCTGATAGACCCGAATGGCACATTGTATCAAGGACGCGCATGGCTAAACGATTCGATCGAAGATGTTCGCGGCGGACATTTTTGCGGCGTTTCTCCCGACCCGAATGGCATCAACAACAACGAACAAACTATGGGTGTTTCACTTCTCGGAACGTTTACCTCGAACGCTCCCACAGACACTGCGTTCAAAACATTGAGAGATGTGTTGGTATGGAAAACGCTCGAACGAAATCTTGAGCCGAAGGATACTTCATATCACGCGCCGACAGGTCTCACGATTCCCAATATTAGCGGACACAGAGTCGGATGTGCAACTGCATGTCCGGGTGACAGTTTGTATTCCCGGCTTCCCTCAGTGCGGCTTGCGGTTGACTCGGTTGTAAAAGTCCCCTTCACTACGCTCAACTTGCAAGCAAGTAAAGGTTGGAATCTTTTTTCTTTTCCTGTAGAATTGAACGATGAGAGTGAAATTCAGTTTCCGGTTGGAACTTCTACTCTTGTGCGATATAATTGCGGCGGTGGATATTCGATTGAAGAGACACTGAAAGCGGGAAAAGGATATTGGATAAAATTTCCCACAGAAGGAACGGTCACAATTTCGGGTGTTCCCCGAACAAGCGATACAATGAATGTCGCCTGTGATTGGAATATCGTCGGAACGCTTTCAGAGCAAACCCCCGCTGACTCCGTGCAAACATCTCCTGCCGGAATACTCGCCTCACCGTTCTACGGTTATGCGTTAGGAATCTGTTATTACGTTGCAGATACGCTCATGCCGTTTCAGGCGTATTGGGTGAAAGTGCAACAGGCAGGAAACATCATTCTTCACTCTCCCTCTACAACGATGAATTCCGACAGGTGAACCTCCCCTTAGCATCATGAATTCATTGACGATTGAATCATTGGAATCAATGACTCAATCGTCAACGGTACAATCGTCAATGTGTTTGTATTGACCTTCTCATTTCAATTTACTTCAAAACGGTCATCCGTTTCACTTCAGTAACATTTCCTGCCGTTAAGCGATACACATACACTCCACTCGAAAGTTTATCGGCAGAAAACACCACGCTCTTCGTTCCAACATCCTGCATTTCATTCACGAGTGTAGCAACTTCTTCTCCAAGGAGATTGTACACTTTCAAAGAAACAACACTATTAACCGATAACTGATAACTGATAACGGTACCCGGGTTGAACGGGTTAGGATAGTTCTGCCCGAGTGAAACCCGTTGTGGAAGTTCCGTTACATTGTTTGCTTCGATGGTCAACATTCCTTCCGGTTTTATTGAAAACGTAACGACGGGCGTTTTGTTGAAATCATACTCGTTCACAATTACACCCTGCTTTCGTTCGACCAATCTGTAGGAGGTTCGATGCAGATTGTTTGTCAGAGTCATAGTCAACGGGTATTCCGCCGAACGAATTTCAATCGCGGCTTTAGAAGTTTTTCCTGTGACTGTTTCAATACATCTCTGAGACGCAAACCGAACATCAAACACACCGGACGGCGGAACGGGTGGCAAGTCACTCATCAACTCCATCCGTTCGTTTACTTCTGCATCACGCAAAAACAATCTGCGTTCTCTTCCCATGTTATCTTTGAACTGCAGAGAAGTCAATGCTCTGTCATCATGTTCTGATATGATTGTTGAATTGAACACAGAACTGTTCAACACAAGAGAACCTGCTTCTGACACCTTCAACCAATATCCTTTTCCGGGGTGAACTGTTGTTGCAATCGTGTAACCGGTATCGGGATGATAACCGAACAATTGCGAGAGCGTCATCGAAGACGGAATTGGTTCGAGTGATGCGGAAGAAAACGGAGCGCTTAATGAACCGATGATGTTCCACTTATCGTTCACGGCGATTGTTTCCCGTGATGAAAATATTCCGTACATAGGTAGCGTTGATGCCGCGTCGTATTTTATCCAGAATCCTTCTCCGATGGTTGCCGTGTCAAGTGTCTTGTATCCCCCGACATATTCAAACGCCTCTGATGCCGCACCGTAAAAGATGTTGCCGATGAGTTCATTCTCGAACCGTGCAGGAACCGAAACAAGATTCCACGCGGGCAACACGGAAACTGCCAGCAACGGCATTTCAAACACCGTATTGCTTTGGTCAATCAATGTTGAATCGGCTGTATTCAGAATCCGAATCATCGCTGTTGTTGTTCCTGCGCCGTCAACCGTCCAGACATACGAACCGGATGGAGCCGAATACCCTTCAACGATTGTCGTCCATGTCATTCCACTGTCAACCGAGAGTTCAATCGTAACAGAATCAACAAGTAAACTCGACCACGAAATAGATTGCTGCGTTCCTATCTGCCACACTTCGCCGCCGTTGGGAATGAGGAGATGAAGTTGCGGCTGAATGTTTATTATTGTCAATGATGCATCGCTTGTATCTGCAACGGAAGGATTGCCAAGATTGATAATTCGCACGAGCGCTTCAGTCGTGTCGGAAATGTTTGGCAGTTGCCAGTCAATTATTCCGGTTGAAGCAGTTGTATCGGCAACGATGGTTGTCCATGTTGCACCAGCATCAAGAGAATATTCTATCGTCACGTTGCTGACATTTTCATACGACCAGGAAATCTGATGCATGCTTTCACTTTCCCAAATTTCTCCTCCGTTCGGAATAAGGAGGTTGACGCTCACCGACACAAAAATTGTGAACGATGAACTACTGAGGTCGAGCAGTGTTGTATCGGAAACATCCCGCACGCGGATTCTTCCCTGAGTTGTTGGGGTATTCGGAACGCTCCACGAAACACTTCCGGGTGTAGCCGGAAGTGATGATTGAATGATGTTCCAAGTCGAGCCGTCGTTCGTCGAATAAGAAATTTCAACGCTTTCAACACATGCGGCAGACCAGGCAATCGTTGCATTTGTTTCTGCTTTGAGTAACTCACTCCCGTTCGGGGAATCGAGAGTAAGCGAGCGTGTCGTTTTCAAGAACGTGAATGTGTCACGTGTGGCAATTTGAGTTGCTTCATCTTTTGTGGTGATATACCATTTGTACGAACCGTTCGCGAGCGACGCGACATTATTCAGTGTAAACGTTGTGTCAGTGGAAAGAACGTAGGTTGTATCAACGCCGGGACCTTTCAGTGAAAACCAATAGGTGTGCGGGTCGTTCGCAGGGTTTGCAACACTTGACCACTTGAACGATATCGGATTGTTCGTGCAGAATGCTTGCTGGTTTGCCGGTTCGAGTAAACCGACAGGCGTGCGCGCTGCAAGACCATTGAACCGGAATACAAACAGTCCGTTCTGCATATCGCCTGCAATGATTTTCCCCGACCAGAAATACGGATACACAGCCCACACGCCATCGTATCCGCCTGAAGGTTCGAGCGACGTATCATAAAATCCCGCTGTCGCCGGCGATGAGGGATTTGTAATATCCACGACCGCAATTCCCGCGGTGTACCATGCAACATACGCATAGTTTCCCCTGACAAAAACATTGTGCACGATGTCTGCCGGACTGATTGTATATGTTGCAATCGGACTACTCGGTGCGGGCGGAATATTCTGCACGTTCCAGAATTTCAGATTTTTTGCTGTGCTTCCGATTTCATCGGTGGAGATAACAACGTTGCCATTTGTCGTTGTCCACACGTTATGTGTACCAGAATTTGCATAATTAATATCCGTAATATGTGTCGGATTTGCTTTGTTGGTAATGTCGGCAATGTTTATTCCTCCACCACCGTAAATAGCGGCTGCATATAAGCGATTACCATAAACATAACTATCATGCGCATAATCTTGTTGATATTGACCGACAAAAACAGGAGTATCAACCTTTGCTAAACTAAAAATTAGTACTCCGCCGGGAGACCAGTTTACACTTCCATTCAAATACATATATCCATCAAAGATTTCAATGGTATGATTAGCCTGAATGTTCTTTGAACCACTTGTGTAGTTAAACGAACGAACAAGGGTTGCCGAGTTCGGAAGGTTTTCCAGATTGATGATTTGTACACCGCTTCCTCCTTCACTGACAACATACGCGCGTTGTTTGTACGTTCTCATTTCGCGCCAGATAGAGGATGGTCCGCTGATGTGCGTAATTTCCCGAATCGAATCGGTGCTGGTAATATCTATGATTTGCGTGCCAGTGTACGTTCCTACAATCGCATATTCGCGACCGTTCGGAGCAACATATCCCCAGCAGGCAGAGTAGGAAACTGGAGGATTATCACTTGAACCTCCGTGTTTCTGGTCAAGATGACCGATGAACGTTAAACCGTTCTGCGAAAAAACTGAGAAGGCTGAAAGAACAGACAACGTGATGATGCTTATTATGAATTGAACTAATTTCATTTTTC
>JACPVN010000493.1 GCA_016191715.1 Ignavibacteriota bacterium
CGAAGGAATTTTAAAATAGTTGTTGATTGTATCAATGCCGCAGGTGGATATATAGTCCCGGAGTTGTTACGTCGGTTTGGTTGTGAAGTGATTACAATGAATTGTGATATGAGCGGGATTTTCGCTCACACACCTGAACCAATTCCTGAAAATCTGACTCAGTTATGTCAACGCGTCAGAGAAGAACAAGCGGATTTGGGAATTGCTGTTGACCCGGATGTTGACCGGCTTGTTCTTGTGAATGAAAAAGGAGAGCCGTTCATTGAAGAATATACTATTGCAAGCGTTGTTGATTTTGTTTTGAATGAAGAAAAGAAAATCAAACCAAACGACAAGCAAAAGGTTGTGGTTAATTTGTCCACAACCCGTGCTGTGGATGATGTTGCCCGAAAATATTCAGCAGAAATTTTTCGTTCGCCCGTCGGGGAAATCAATGTGGCGAAGAAGATGAAAGAAGTTGGCGCTAGCGTTGGAGGTGAAGGAAGCGGCGGAGTTATTCTTACAGAAGCGCATCTTGGTCGTGATGCGATTGTCGGTATCGGTTTGATTCTTCAACATCTGGCTAACTTTGGTGGAACACTTTCCGAACTCAAAGCAACAATGCCACAATATTTTATATCAAAAGATAAAATGCTATTGGATGGAACAGACGTTAGCAAAATTTTTAACAGACTTAAAGAACGATTTGCAAAGGATGGAAGAGTCAATACTGAAGATGGATTGAAAATAGATTTTGCAGATTCGTGGGTTCATCTCCGCACTTCGAACACGGAGCCAATCGTTCGAATTATTGCGGAAGCCCCGACAGTTCAGGAAGCACAGAATTTAGTTCAACAATTCAAACAAGAAATTCAGAAACTCTTATGACGTTAGGAAAAGTAATCGGTACACTCGTTGCGACTCAGAAGAATGAGCATCTCAAATCACGTAAGTTGTTGATTGTTCAACCAATAGATTTAGAGGGGAAGCATATTGGCAGAGATGTCATTGCGATTGACTCAGTTGGCGCGGGAGTTGGAGAAACAGTTTTGTGTATGCAGGAAGGACAAGGCGCCGTGCAAATTCTTGGGGACAAAAAGATTCCTGTGCATACAGTTATCGTTGCGGTGGTTGACGGATTGGATGTTAAGGAATAAACTAACACCCGTAGCAATGCAGAAAAAATTAAATTATAAAGAATGCGAGACGATAGAATTGAAACGCTCGCTTGCTGAGCGGTCAGAGATTCTTGAGACAGTTTCCGCTTTCTCAAACATGCGCGGCGGTAGTATTTATATCGGTGTTGACCCATCAGGAGATGTTGCAGGAGTCGTGATAGGAAAGAAAACACTTGAAGATCTGGCGAATGAAATCAAGCAAAACACTGACCCGAAAGTTTTTCCTTCTATTAACGTTTTCCATGTTCAAAGGAAAGATATTATCAAAATAAGCGTACAGGAATATCCGACGAAGCCGGTTTGGGCGTATGATAAGGTATTAATCCGTGTCGGTCGGACTAATCAACGGGCTTCTGCAGAAACTATCCGGAGGTTAATAAAAGAAAGTCAGCCATCGCTTTGGGATCAACAATCTATTCCGCTCTCAAATATCCGGGAAGTTAATACGACACATGTTCGTTTCTTCCTCAGAAAAGCCGAAGAAGAACGTAACACAACCTTTACAGGCACACGAAACGTTACTGCAATACTCTCCAAACTTCATCTGTTAAATAATGGCAATTTGACTAACGCTGCCATCTTGTTATTTGGTAAAGAACCGACGGCGCGTGTTCTTCAGGCGGAAGTACGGTGTGCACGATTTAATGGAACAACATCTGTGGACTTTGCAGACATGATTGTGCTTGAAGGTACCATTATTCAGCAAGTGCCGGAAGCATTGAACTTTATTCGTCGCCACATCAATGTTGCGGCAAAAATTACAGGGAAACCGGAAAGGGAAGAAATCTGGGAATATCCGAAAGAAGCTCTCCGCGAGGCGATTGTGAATGCAATTTGTCATCGGGATTACGAAGATACTGGCAACGTACAAATTCGTATCTTTGATGACCGCCTGGAAGTGTGGAGTCCTGGTATGTTGCCAGCAGGGATTACGCTCGAATCGTTGAAGCACGTTCATGAATCCAAACCGCGCAACACATTGATTGCCCGATGTTTTTTTCTGATAAAATATATCGAACAATGGGGAACGGGAACGAACAGAATCATTGACCTTTGCAAAGAAGCGGGATTGCCCGTGCCTGAGTTTTCTGTAACATCGGGAAGTTTTGTGGTAACTTTCAAACGAACAAAGAAATACAAGAAGACGGCAACAATGTTACAGTTGAATAAAACACAAGAGAAGATTGTTGATTTATTAAAAAAATATAACGATGGATTAAGTCCGGGAGATATCGCGAAATACCTTCACATAAATAGGCGTACAGTACAGCGAAATCTTAGTTCCCTTACACCTGTTGTACAGTGGACAGGAAAAACAACTAGCGATCCCAGAGGACGGTATATTCTCACGAAAGAAGTTTGATGATGTCGCAGTAGTGTCGCAGTAGTGTCGCAGTAAGTTAGTAGATACGGTGTAGTATCGGTGTTGCGAAGCAACTGTACGTGCAAGAAATAATCAACAATTATGAATCCGAGAACAAAAATAATCCATAATACTTCCCATTGACATAAAGTAAACATTGTTATTGTAAACTCATGATTTCCATTTTTGATTTACTCGTTCTTTCCCAGATTCCCAACATTGGACCGAACCGGTTGCGGACACTGGTTTCGCATTTTGACGATACATCAAACATCGTGAATGCATCGGCGAAAGAAATATCTCACATTGATGGATTCAGTAAAAAGCTTGCTTCCGAGATTATTTCGTTCTTCAAACATGATACGTTTGATGAAGCAAAGAAGTATGCAGAGCATCAACTTTCAAGACTGAACAAGAACGAGGGAAGCGTTGTGAGTTTTTGGGAGAAACAATTTCCTGAATCACTAAAACGCCTAGATGACCCGCCGGTGATGCTGTTTATGAAAGGAGCGTTTGATGAGTTGGATTGTTATGCAATTGCGATTGTGGGAACTCGTGTTCCATCTACTTACGGAACAATGATGGCGGAAAAGTTCAGTGAAGAATTATCGAAGATTGGAATTACGATTGTCAGCGGACTTGCGCGGGGAATTGATACAATCACTCACACGACAACATTGAAAACCGGAGGGAGAACGCTTGCAGTTATCGGTTCCGGAATTGATGTAACGTATCCGCCGGAAAATAAAAAATTGTATGAACGAATTGCTGAGCAAGGCGCAGTTGTGTCAGAGTTTCCGATGGGGACGAAACCGAATGCGGAAAACTTTCCCAGACGGAACAGAATTATCAGCGGACTTTCTCTCGGAACGCTTGTTATTGAAACGGATATTAACGGCGGCGCAATGATTACCGCGGCGATGGCGCTTAATCAGAACCGGGAAGTGTTTGCTGTTCCGGGAAATCTAGATTCGAAACGAAGCAAAGGTTCGAACACACTCATCAAAAACGGTCAGGCAAAATTAGTAGAATCGGTTGATGATATTCTGACTGAACTTTCATCGAAGTTACGACCGCTACTCAAGAAATCCGGTCAGGCACCCGTGAAACCTGCAGTTGATTTATCACTTTTCGAACAAACAGTTTTCCATGCTCTTTCGGAAGAACCAATCCATATAGACGCGATCACTCAAAAAGCAGGAATGAGTATCTCTGATGTGTTGGTGAATCTGTTGAGTTTGGAGTTCAAAGGAGTTGTAAAGCAGTTGCCGGGGAAGATGTTCGTGAGAAATTTTTGAAAGGTGAACAGTGAATTGTCATTTTTTTAATAATCAACCCAATGAGACTTGAGACTTTCTGAGAGAGGTTATCGCACTCGTTGAGTCTTTATTTACAATGCCAGACAATTTTTCCATCTTCTCGATCGAGCATTGCATCATTCTTGCAACTATTCCTGCAAGCGTTGTCTTTCTCTTGTTCCTTTCCGGATTTCATTACGTAAAAGCCCGAACGATTCAGATTGCTCTTGCAATATCACTTTTCGTCGTTGAAGTGATTTGGTATGTGTTTGTTGTGATACAGGGATGGTTCCGTTTTCCGGAGGATATACCGCTTCAACTGTGTGATGTCACGCTGTGGTTGACGGTTGTTTCTGTTTTATGCAAAAACAAGTTTGCATTTGAACTTGCTTTTTACTGGGGACTTGGCGGAACAACAATGGCGTTACTGACTCCAGATTTAGGATTTCAATTGCCGTCGTATCCGGCACTTCAATTTTTTCTTTCGCACGGAATGGTTCTTATCATCATTCTCTTTACCGTTTTCTCAGGTTTGA
>JACPVN010000494.1 GCA_016191715.1 Ignavibacteriota bacterium
AAACAAAAGATTAAGCAGTGTTCTCATACTATCGAATTCTATGGATAACTAAATTTGTCCAAACCGATTGAAGCCGATTATCATTGACCTTCTTGAGTTGAATGTATCCGAACAACGCCGGCTCTTGAGAATCAATTGTCGCCTGAATGATTCCTGATGTATCGGACATTGCTATTGTAGTTTTTCCTTTCGACACGATTCGGACTGCTGTGTGGGGAACGCCTTTTCCGTTTTCAAGTAGTTGTACCTGAACGCTTGCTTGGTTTTTCGTTGTCTTCTTCCATGATAGAAGAACAAGTTCGATTGGTAATCCGACAACTGTATCTTTCGGTTGGTTATCTCCGGTCGCAATAACTGATTTCAAATGTCGGCTATACGCTTCTGTAAATTCTTTCACACCCGGAGTAATGAACGTTGCCGCTTCTTCTTTTGAAAGACCGATTTCTTCCGTGATATACTCAAACGCAATCTTCTCATCGTACGTAACTTCCCGTTGTTTTATGCTTGCACTAACAACGCACGTAGATACAATCGAAACTGTACCAAGAATGGTTGAATCGGTTTTATGACTGACGAGCGGAATCGTTTTCTTATCAAAGAGAAAGACGTTTGGAGAGAGGAAGCGCGTATGGTCTTTTATTGCATCACCTTTCGGAAAACTTTCTCCGACGAGAGGGAGAACAAGAATAGATGTTTTTTGGGAATCCAATTTTGCAGAAAGCCACGCGTCATGCGCAAAAGTAGATTCTAAACATACCGCCAAAGTAAAGAACAAAAAGAGAGTAAATTGTTTCATAAATAATCCTTAAATAAATCGTGCATAAACATAGGGGAACGGAAGTTCATTTGCAAATCGGCGACAGGCGATTCAAAACATTCCGCGCAAAGCAAACATCCCAACCATCATAGTCACCATCACTAATCCACCGATAATATACATTGAGGAGGAACTTCCGGAATCGTGCATACCACCCATGTTGTGATTCATTCCGGCAACTTCTCTCGTTGCTTCGATAACGATTGGCTGTTCCAGCGACCGACCTTGAATAGTTTTTACTTGAATATGAATTGAATACTCATCAGCATGAGCAGGTGTGAACGAGATAGTGTATAATCCGCGTTCTTTTTCCGTTGCGATGTATTCATTTTCATCATGTTGATGGTTCTCGGAATCCTCATTTCCTTTTGGCATAAAATGACCAACAACTTCTGCATTCGATAGTGTTGAAGATGTTTCCGTGTCAAATAAATTAACGGAGACGATAACTTCTTTATCCATTTCAAAAGGAGGGATGGTTGCAATTGCCTTGATGTTTCCTGCCGTAACTTCTTTTTCTAAAACTACAACTGTCTGTTGTCGAGTTTCTCCGTGACTGCCCATCATAATTGTGTGCATACAGCCGGAGAAGAGTGGGATAGTGATTATTAATAAAATGATTTTCATAGGTTTTCCTTTTATAATATTTGTTAAAATTGAATATGGATGATAGGCGCTACTGATATGAGCCGCAACGTGCCCGCAATGACCCGGAATCAGAGCGCCTATCGAATTATTTATTTCCCATGATGGCTATCGTGACCACCATCGGCTTGTGTTGTATCCATCGTACGGAAGTGATACATCATATCATTACTTGTCATTCCCGTGCCGTGGTTGCTCATCATTCCCATGTTGCCCATGCGACTTTGCATCATCTGCATCATCTCCTGTCCCATGTGAATCATGTATGGCATGTTCGGCATCATCATCGAGTCGGGAGCGAATGTGCATTGTGTACTATCGCCATTCCATGTGAAGCGCCCCGCGGTTGTATGTTGATTCATCAGATGATTCATTTTCATAGAATCCTGCATTGCCATGTTCATATCATTGTGTCCCATCATATTGTTGACAGGACAAAGAGAATCAGCCATAGCAAATTGACTAACGAGATGAATATTTCGCTCAGTCGTTTTCTTATCAACCGGTTTGATGAAGGAGAATGATACTGAAGCATCAAGTCTGACATTTGTAGCGCCGTCGGTCGGTGCAATAGTCAAAGAACTAATTTGTTGATTATTCATAGTTGTCATGGAATCATCTTTGGAACAACCAACGAGAATCACGACAACTATAAAGGCGAGGATGAAAAAATTGAGTTTCATTATTTTACTTTCATAAATTTTTGATGTTTGTGAATTACAGATATTTCAAAAAGAACAAAAAGTGAATGAACCATATCGTTTTCCTTTCTTTATGCGTGCTGAAGTGTAGATTATTCTTTCACAACCAACATTCCTTCAATCATGTTCATCGGACAGGCGAACGTGAATGAACCGGAAGCCGCCGGAGTAAACTCGACTGAAGTGAGTTCGTATGGTTCCAATTCCTGCTTGATATGGAAGTCCTTGAACACAACTGTTCCCGTACAGCCATCTTCCTGCAGGTCAAAGTTCAATCTCAAAGGAATGTTTTTCTTGACGATGAGCGTGCTTGGCTGATAACCATCTTTGATGATGATTGTTGCTTCTTGAATTCCCTCATCGTTAATGAAAGCATATCCTTTTGAAGGAATCGTTTGCTGTTGATTAGAATGTTGCTCGTGTGAAGAAGTCTTTTTCTGTTGATGACTTCCCGAACTGTGCATACCGCATTGAGCGACTGCAAAGGTGTTACCCATAAAAAGAACAATGAGAATGATGATTGGAAGATATTTCATGGTTGTACCTTTCGATTGTATTTATGAGTTATGTATTTAGAGATTTAATTAATTTGAAAATGAATATTATTATGTTAATTATTTTTTACTTCGGGTTTCATTCCGCCGTAAGTGTCGTTCACGAAAGCGATTACCTGCTCAGGTGTTTGTCCTGCCTCTAAGTTGAGACGAATCTGGTCCCGAACTTTAGTCGCGTCCGGACAGGTACAAACGTCAAGTGAGAGTTCGCCGCACTTGCCGCACACACAGACGAATCGTTTAGCAATAGAAAATATTGTTGTCTCAAGCGGAAGATTAACATCGGTAAGCGACGAAGAATCAGAAGTGGGTTGAGGATTCAAATTCTGTTGGAACAGATATATCGCATAGAATATAATTGCTATTCCAAAAACGATGAACACTGTTATTAATACAGGATTTGAACGGACTATTTGTTTAGCCGGAAAATTACTTTTCTTTTTCATACAAACACCATAATGTTTAACAAATTATTTTTTTGTCTAAGTAGATTTATCTTGTCTTATTGAGTAATGAAGTACGTTGTCACTGCTCTAAAGGGCTAATATGTTTTCCAATAGTTTCGATATCAAATGGTCTTGGAACAAACTCAGTTATTTCTACAAAATGGTCTGCTACCGAACCGCATGTCCCAATTCTGTGAATGATAGCTCTTGCTTGTTCAGACTTGTCATCGTCACAGAGAAATTCAAAACGAGAGGCGGCGGATAACGGTCGGAAGTATTCGGTTACCATTATTTCCTGTACGCCAAT
>JACPVN010000495.1 GCA_016191715.1 Ignavibacteriota bacterium
ATTGAACACATTGACGAACCACGGCAAGAGTTGGTTGAGCAAACCGATATTTTTTCGGTGAATGAAAAAGGCAGACAGGAAAAAGGTTGGACGAACAAATTAATTTGGGGAGACAACAAACTCATTCTTTCATCGCTTGCAAATGGTCCGATAAGAGAGGAGATAGAAAAGCAAGGGGGCATCAAACTCATTTACATTGACCCACCGTTTGCCGTTGGCGCTGATTTCAGTTATCAGATTACTTTGAATGGCGGTGATGATGAAGTAACCAAGAAGCCAAGTGTAATTGAAGAAATCGCTTACCGTGATACATGGGGGAAAGGAATTTCTTCTTACCTGACAATGATGTATGAGAGATTAAAGATAATGCACTCATTACTTGCTGATGATGGTAGCATTTATGTTCATTGCGATTGGAGATTGAGCAATGTTATGAGATTTTTATTAGATGATATATTCAGCAAAGAAAATTTCTTGAATGAATTGGTTTGGTGTTATAAAGAGCGAGAAAGAAAACTTCCATACTACAATCCTAAACATGATAACATTTATTTCTACTCTAAGAATATCAAAAACTCAGAGAGAGTATTTAATTGGCATTTAGTCTCTACGGAATACTCAGAAGTAACACGTTCAAAATTTAAATTCGATGATAATGATGACAAGGGACCTTATCAAATTCGTGGAAGAAATCTTCAAGGAAGTCCGGTTCAAGCAGCTGATGGATTGAATAGGGAACACGAAATAAAATATCCTGATTTAACTTATCGTGATTACCTAAGTGATAGAGAAGGAGTGGCTCCAAGAGATTGGTTTGAGTTGGGAATTATAAACAAAGCATCAGATGAAAGACTATACTACCCCACGCAGAAACCCGAAGCACTTTTAGAAAGAATAATAAATGCAAGCAGCAATGAAGGAGATATAGTTGCAGATTTTTTTTGCGGTAGCGGAACGACAGCAGCAGTAGCAGAAAAATTAAAACGCAATTGGATAACAACAGACATTGGAAGATTTTCTGTTCACACTACAAGAAAGCGATTGATACAAGTGCAGCGTGAGTTAAAAAAAATAAATCAACCGTATCATGCTTTTGAAGTTTTAAATCTTGGCAAATATGAAAGGCAACATTTCTTTGGCATCCCTGCGGGATTGCCAAAGAAAGAACAGGAAAAATTATTTGAGCAGAAAGAAGAGAAATATATTTCACTCATCATTGACGGTTACGGTGCATCCGCCTTAGGCGGATACAAAATGTTGCATGGAAAAAAAGCAGGTCGCTTTGTTCATATTGGTCCGTTGAGTTATCCCGTTACAAAAACTTTGATTGATGAAATTTTTGAGGAGTGCAAAACAAATCTCATTACACAAGTTGATGTGTTGGGTTTTGAATTTGAAATGAGTTTGACAGGCGATAAAAGTTACATCAAAGAAGAGCTGAAAGAAAAAGGAATTGACATTCGCCTGCGTTACATACCGCAGGATATTTTTGATAAGAGAGCAGTGGACAAAAAGCAAGTGAAGTTTTTTGATGTGGCTTACTTACAGGCGAAGGCAAGTGTGAAAGGAAAAACAGCAACCGTTCAACTCACCAACTTTGCAACTTACTACACACAAGACGACATTGAAGTGTTGGAAGACAAACTGAAAAAAGGAAGCAGCAGCATTGGCATTGAGAACGGACAGATTGTAAAAATCACGAAAGAGAAAAACAACAAAATGACCCGTGAAGTCCTCACAAAAAATTGGCAGGACTGGATTGACTACTGGGCAATAGATTTCAACTATGAAGATAAACCCGAAGTAATTTTAATCGGCAGTCCCGCCGATGGCGGGACAAAGCAAGTAAAGACAGGCAACTTTATTTTTGAAAATGAGTGGCAAAGTTTCCGAACGAAAAAGAATAACGATTTAGAAATGACAAGCACCAAGCACGAATACAAAGAGAAAGGCAAATACAAAATCATGGTAAAGGTTGTTGACATTCTGGGAATAGATACAAGTCAGGTTGTGGAAGTGGAAGTAAAATAAAAAATAATTGGTAACAAAATCCGAAATCAAACTATGTCTATCTTAGGAATCCACCACATCACCGCCATCTGTTCCAACGCGCAGAGAACGGTTAATTTCTACACGAAGATTCTCGGGCTTCGGTTCGTGAAGAAGACCGTCAACTTCGATGACCCGGGTGCGTATCATTTGTATTTTGGTGATGAGGATGCAACACCGGGAACATTGCTCACATTTTTTGAATGGTCGTACTTGCCCAAAGGCAATTGGGGAATCGGGACAACGCATCATCTTGCGTTGTGTGTCGGGACGCAGGAAGCGCAACTGAAATGGAAACGCTGGCTGATTGAACACGGAGTTCCTGTGTCGGGTCCGTATAACAGAACATATTTTCATTCGATTTATTTTACTGACCCGGACGGGTTGATTCTTGAAATTGCTACACGAATTCCGGGATTTACTGTGGATGAATCTTCTGAAGAATTGGGAACGCATCAAATCAATCCACCGATGGAACGAACGAGGTTTGGTCGGAACGAAGAAGAAATTTTTCAGTTGACGTGGGATGAATCAGTTCCGGAAATATCCAACGAAATGAAACTTACCGGACTTCACCACATCACCGCTATCGCATCAAACATTGAAACGACAACACAGCTCTATACAGAAACACTGGGAATGCGTTTGGTGCAGCGAACGGTGAACTACGACGACACAACTTCGCCACACTATTATTATGGAGTCGGTAACGGAGCGCCGGGGACAATCATCACCTATTTTGGTTACTCAGCGGAGAAAATGCGCTACGGAAAACTTGGAACCGGAATGACGCATCACTTCGCGTTCGCAGTCGAGAATGAGGAAGAACAACTTCTCTGGCGTGTGAAGTTGATGAAAGCAGGGTTGCACGTTTCGCCTGTCATGAATCGTGTCTATTTCAAATCCATTTATTTCTCCGACCCCGACGGACACATTCTCGAAATCGCAACACTGAAGCCGGGGTTCACGATTGATGAAAGCAAAGAAGAACTCGGCACGAATTTGAAATTGCCTCCGTGGTATGAATCGCGCAGGAAGGAGATTGAAGAAACTCTACCTCCGTTAATGTATTGATGCATCATCATAATAACTAACCCCACGATTCATCGTGGGGGTTAAACAAAAAATAAAACGGCTTTAGCCGTGAACTCATGGCTAAAGCCAATTAGGATTCTGAATATTTTCACCTCATCCTGAAAGATGGGGCTACTCAAAAGTTAACAGTAGAAATACTTTATGTTCATAAAAACAAAAAGGAACGAACAATGGAACATTATAAAAACTGTCAAAGTTGCGGGATGCCAATGAAGAAAGATGAACAAGGAGGAGGAACAAACGCGGACGGGACGAAAAGTACGATGTACTGTTCGCATTGTTTTCAAAACGGCGCGTTTACTCAACCCAATATTACGGTTGAGCAAATGAAAGAACTTGTGAAAGGCAAACTGAAAGAGTTTGGCTTTCCCGGATTTTTAGCCGGACTGTTCACGAAAAATATTCCTAAGTTGGAACGATGGAGAGGTTAGTTATTTGTTATCCGTTACTCGTTATTCGGTTGTTGAAGGATAAACACCAAGTACAAAGAACAAAGTACCAAGTACGAAATAATTCGCAATTGACAATCCGCAATTCGAAATCATGAATAAAAAAAATCAGTCCACCCTCGTACATATCATTCAGGAACCGCGCAAGCCGGTTGGTGAAAAATATCCGACACTCATCTTGCTTCACGGCAGAGGTGCGGATGAACATGATTTATTCGGACTTGCGGAGTATCTTGATGAACGTCTGTTGGTCATCAGCGCACGAGCGCCGTTTCAGTTTTCGTACGGCGGCGGGTTTACGTGGTACGATATTCTTGAAGTAGGAAGACCGGAACCGAAGATGTTTGCTGAAAGTTATCGTCTTCTCAACCATTTCTTTGATGATGTGAAGAAACAGTATCCTGTTGATGAATCAAACATATTTTTGCTCGGCTTCAGCATGGGAACAATGATGTCGTACTCGCTCTCGCTGACACGTCCGAACGAAATTGCCGGAGTGATAGCCAACAGCGGTTACGTTCCTGAAGAAACGGATTTGAATTTTCAATGGGACAAATTGCACGGCACATCTTTCTTCGTTGCACACGGAACGCATGACCCGATTATTCCCGTTTCGATGGGTCGGCGTGCGAGATTGTTATTCGAACAAGCAAACGCGGATTTGACGTACAAGGAATATCCGATGGCGCATCAGATTAGTGATGAAAGTCTGAGTGACATGAATTTGTGGTTGAGTGAAAAGTTAAAAGTGAAAAGTAGTTGAGTAGATGAGTAGTTGAGTACAAAGACAAAAAGCAAGCAATGAAAAACAAATGACAAAGAACTAAGTACCAAGTACCAAGTACTCAGTACATTGAACAATACATCAGCAATCAGAAATCAGCAATCAGAAATGAAATGATTCCACTAAGAGATACTAATCCTTCCAATACTACACCTGTGGTAAACTACATCATCATCGGTTTGAACGTGGTGGTGTTCGGTTTCGAGTTTTTGCTTGGTGAGCATCAAGCAGAGTTGTTTTATTACTTCGGCGTGATTCCCGCGCGGCTCACTGCCTCCGCCGATTATGAATTCTCAGGACTCTTTTCGTTCTTCACTGTTTTTACTTCAATGTTTCTGCATGGTGGTTTGTGGCATCTCATTGGTAACATGTTATTTCTCTATGTTTTCGGAGATAATGTGGAAGACCGGCTCGGACATTTCAAGTATATCATCTTTTATTTACTTGCAGGAGTAGCCGCCGCGCTTACTCAGGTCTTCATCGCACCTGAATCAGACGTGCCGATGATTGGTGCGAGCGGAGCAATTGCCGGCGTGTTGGGAGCGTATGTTTTTCTTTTCCCGCGGGCGCGTGTTTCAACGCTTATTCCTCTTTTTGTTTTCTTTCAAGTGATTGAACTCCCCGCGTTTCTTTTTCTTGGTTTATGGTTCCTGATGCAAATGTTTAGCGGAGTGATGTCGCTCGGCATTGGAGGAGATGCAGGTGGTGTCGCGTGGTGGGCGCACATTGGCGGGTTTGCCGCGGGCGCCGCACTTTTACCAATCTTGAAAAAACACTCAAACGTATATGAGTAGATTGCTCTTCGTACTTTGTAATTAGTTCTTTGTCATTGGTCATTCGTCATTTGATTATCTTAGTTTGCTCTATGTGTTTTGTAAATTACGAACCACGAACCGTCAACCGTCAACTAAACAACCACTAACCCGAAAATTCATTCGCAATTGACAATCCGAAATCCGAAATCAAATCTCGGTGACATCCTCCACAAGTGCCTTCACTGCGGCTTATGTTTGCCTGTATGTCCGACCTACAATCTGACATTCAATGAAATGTCGTCGCCACGCGGACGCATACGGCTGATGAAAGAAGTGTTTGAAGATAAACTTGAAGTAAGCGAGAAGTTTGTTGATGAAATGTATTTTTGTCTGGATTGTCAGGCGTGTCAAACAATTTGTCCTGCTGGTGTGCAATACGGAGAACTTGTTGAAGATGCGAGACACATCATTTCGGAAAAAAGAAAAGAACCATATGCTCTCCGGTGGTTCAAGTCTGTTTTTCTTGGGATTTTTTCTTCAAAACGATTGACGAAACTTTGGGCGAGAATGTTATGGATGTACCAACATTCGGGTTTGCAGGAAGCGACTGAGCAATCCGGAATTCTCCGGCTATTTTCTCAACAATTACATGAGAAGCAATCACTTCTCCCTACTATCTCAGATTCATTTTTTGATGAATCATTTCCTGAAATCATCAAACCGAACGGAGAAGTACGGGGGCGGGTTGCGTTTCTTTCGGGTTGTATCATGAATGTCGCGTTTGCAGAAATTCACCGCGATGCAATCGAGGTTCTGTTGAAGAACGGGTTTGAAGTCGTGATTCCGAAGGCGCAAGTCTGTTGCGGTTCTCTGCATGGACACAACGGTGAAATCAAACAGGCGAAAGAACTTGCACGAAAAAATATTGAAGTGTTTGAACAGTTCGGGTTCGACGCGTTGATTGTTGACTCGGCGGGTTGTGGCGCGTTCATGAAAGAATACGGGAAACTGTTAACCGATGATGTTGCGTTTGCGATACGGGCAGAGCAATTATCAAACAAAACAAAAGACATCACGGAGTTTCTTGCCGGGATTGAACTTGTTCCTCCAACAACATCTATCAACAAACGGATTACGTATCATGAAGCGTGTCATCTTGTTCACACACAAAAAATCAGTCAGCAACCGAGACAATTGCTCAAGCAAATTCCCGGGATTGAATTTGTGGAATTACCGGAAGCGACTTGGTGTTGCGGAAGTGCGGGCATTTACAATGTTCTTCGGTTTGATGATTCGATGCAAATGCTAGAGCGAAAGATAAAGAACCTTCAATCAACACAAGCAGAAATTGTGGTGACAGCAAATCCCGGTTGTCATCTTCAACTTCAATACGGTATCAAAAAAAACGGGATGAACAACATTGAAGTCGTTCATCCCGTAACACTGTTGAAGAGAAGTTACTCTAAGTAAGAAACAATTTTGGCGCGTGCACGTGCGGGCCAGAATGGAGAGGTGAGCACCGTATTGGCTTCGCGGTAATACACATCCACCGTTCCTCTGAGGTCAATATTTCCATGTGCGATTGCACTGCCGCACAATTTACTATTCCCATTCATCTTGAAATTATTTCCCGCGAGAATTTGACCATGTGCCATCGCGTTTCCAAATATCTCTACAGTTCCATCCGCATAAATTCCTATCGTACTCTTGTCGTTTTCATCCGGTATTGTCACTGTTGCATTCCCGATAATTTCAACATTGCCGCGAACCATGAATACACCGTAGCCGGTGATCTTTCCTTTGATGGTCAGATTGCCGTTAATGTACCAAATAACGAGGTTGTTTTTTGTTCCGAGTTGTATCTCTCCTGATAACGAAAGATTCCCGTTCGATTCTTTTGTTGCAAGATGCCGAAACTCGTCACTGCTGAATCGAGGGACTTCGATAACCGAACCTTGATAGACGCCCTGTAAATTATCCGGATTAAGCCGGGGTTGGAATGAAGTCTGCAGGGCTTTCGCAGGATTACTCTGCGCATTTCCACAGTACGTTCCAAATCCATAGATGAGGTTTGTCGCTCCGTCTAATTGGATGTTTCCGTTTGCATGAATGTTGGAATTGTATGCCCATGAATATCCGCAACCCAACTCGTCTTTATCACGGTTATCTTTTATTCCATCGTTATCGTCGTCGTCGTCATCTTTATCCTTTCGTCCATCGTTATCATCATCATCATCTTCATCGTCATCACTGCCATCGTGGTCGTTATCACGGCCATGACCTTTACCGTCTTGGTCATGGTCTTCATGATCCTTCTTCCCGTCGTTGTCATCGTCGTCATCATCCTTGTCTTTCTGCCCGTCGTTATCATCATCATCATCATCCTTATTGCACTTTCCATCTTCATCATTGTCGTTATCATCGTGGTCGTATTTATCCTTTATGCCGTCGTTATCATCATCGTCATCATCGTCATCATCTTTTCCATCGTGGTCGAAGTCATGGTCTTCATCGTCATCATCTTTATCCTTTATTCCGTCGTTGTCATCATCATCGTCATCTTTATCTTTTTTCCCATCATTATCATCGTCATCGTCATCGTCATCGTAGATGCCGTCGTTGTCATCGTCGGTGTCAATTCTGTTTGACAAGCAATCTCCGTCAAAGTCATCTATCTTGTGTTTCTTGTCGCTATCATCATCGTCGTCATCGTCTTCATCATCATCCTCTCCATCACCATCATCGTCATCATCATCTTTGTCTTTTTTTCCGTCGTTATCATCATCATCATCCTTGTCATCATTAGTACCATCCCCATCTTTATCATGTTTCTTGTCATCGTCGTATTTGTCTTTTGTTCCATCATTATCATCATCGTCATCATCGTTATCTTTTTTTCCATCGTTATCATCATCATCGTCTTCATCATCATCTATGCCGTCGTTGTCACAATCGCGCCCTTTGTCTTTGTCGTCAACATCTTTTATTCCATCATTATCGTCATCGTCATCATCTTTATCTTTGATGCCGTCGTTATCATCATCATCATCATTTTTATCTTTTTTCCCGTCATTATCGTCATCGTCGTCGTTCTTGTTTGATTTCCCATCGTTGTCGTAATCATCATCCGCTTCATCATCTGAGTTATCGCTTAACCCGTCATTGTCGTCATCATCATCGTCGTCATCTTTCTTTCCATCATTGTCATCGTCATCATCATCTTTATCTTTAATCCCATCATTATCGTCATCGTCGTCATCTTTGTTTGATTTACCGTCATGGTCAAAATCATTATTCACTACCGTCGGCTCGCAGATGTTGCAATCAAGACAGTCATCTTCGTTATCTACAGTCCCATTTCCTCTGATGTCAATGTTGTTTTTTGCAAGCAACGCGTAATCAAAGGCGAGTGGTATATTCTTCAGATTATATAATGCTTTTACCCGGATGTTCGTACTTCTGCCGCCATAATGACTGTTGACTTTCAAAGCAATCGGGTCAGCATCAGTGTTGGTTCCGGAAATCCATACTGTATCAACTGCGCTTGGATGATACTTATCTTTTTCAATGAACTTCCCGCGCAATTCGGTATTGGTACAAAGCACCATTAACCAGTTATTCACGGCAGAACGGCCGACGTTGCGCGAAATCATTCCTTCATAGTGAGCATACGTTAATGCTTCGGCATCGCCGATTGTTTTTCGTGAATCAACGGAAATGAAGGTATATGCGAATAATAAAGCGGAGACAGCAAAAGTTGCAAGTTTTCCCATAATGTTTTCCTAAATAAAATTCGTTTGTATTGATAATGAACTGTTTGTCAGAACAGAAGATTTTTCGGGTAATATGTTTTTTCGATGAAGACCCTCTGCGGTGGTTCCTTTACCGAGTAAGAATCTTCAACAAGGTAGCGTACTTTGATTCCCCGCACCTTATTTACTCCGGTAACAGTTTTCATTGAATCATACGGCAGTTGGTTTGAATTTGCATCGAGATATGTAAGGGTAAAACTCACAATGTTCAGGTGCATTTCAATCGGATTCTCCGTGTTCAACTTACGGAAAATAGGCCGTTGTTTTACCGTTTTATTGATGGTTCCTCTATCAGTCGTTTGAATATTGTTCAGATAGTACATGATGGAATCCATCTTCCCGTTCTCATCATAATCGCTGTACCACATAATTTGTAATGACTCACAAGCGCCCGATTTGAATTTCGGATTCGTTTTCCCCAGACCAATTTTCAAAAAATCATATTCAAAGAAGTGATACAAGGTCAGCAGATTTTGTTCTGACTGAAATGTTGATTTAGTTTCTACGGAAGAAGTTGTCAGATTCGCGCTGACAGATACTAATGCGATGGTGAGAATTCCATACACTAAGGTCGAACCAATGATGTCAAGAATACTATTCATGATGATGTCTCCTGTTAATAGTATGCAACTAAGGAAGAAAGAGAAATAGGTTGCGGTAAGTACCGACTGTTTGATACCGTAACGGTTACTTTTTTAATGAAGGTCGGACTGAGTGAAGCAACTGTCGGCTTCGTCGAGTCCACGTACGATATTTCTACTAACAATTTATATCCGGTAAACCGGGAGGAATCACCGGCAACAGAAATTTTGTCGTAGTCATCTACATCATCTTTTAAATTTTCACCGGTTTCCCTCCCGATAGTTTTGATTGTAGTCAGTTCCGCTGTGGAATTGATAGATTTCCCTTGCGATGTGTTTTCATCGAAACTCAGACTTGTAACCTGATCCATCAGTTGTTGTGCCTGAGCGATAGCGGAATTTCTTGCCTCAAGAGCAATTACCCATTCCGTATTCGAAATGATAGTTTGATTAATCGCGTAGGATAATATTGAAAACGTAAGTACGGCGCCGATAACGAGCAATGATTCTTTCATAACAAATTCCTAATGATAAAAATAGAACATTCATTCTCTTCCACGACAACAAAAGAATCATTGTGATGAAACAGAATGAGAGGAGAATAGCCACAGCCATTCTCAGAAAGAACTGAATTGCGTCATCCCCGAATAGGTGTCACCCTATGTTTTGTGACAGCAGAGAAAAGAGGGGTTAGTTCTCTCCTCATCAGTGCGATGACAATGTAAGAAGGATAATTACCACGTACATTAGGAATGTGTCTGAATTTAACATAGGACATTCTCCTATACATTTATTGTGATGAATGAATAAGAGAAACACCTGATGTTTAACTACACCAGGCGTTTGGTTGTCGTTGTAACTGTTTCTTCTTTTCCATTTGGCACCTTTCGATTTTGGGTAATGTACCCTTTTCTCAGGTGCCATTTGTCACTATTTAATGAACATCATTCGTTTTGAATCAGAAAAATAGTGGATTATTCCATCCTCATCAACCGATTCCACATTGATGCGATAGAAATACACACCGCTTGGAAGTCCGCCTGCGGCGGAGACCGCATTGAACGGCAGTTCGTATTCTCCTTCTTCCATCTCTTCTTTCTTCAATAATGTTGCAACTTCTTGCCCAAGCATATTAAACACTTTCAAAGAGACCAATGACGATTGACCAATAACAAATGACAATTGCGTTGAAGGATTGAACGGATTCGGATAGTTCTGAGAGAGTTCAAATCTTTCAGGAATTATACTTTCAGTTACATCAAACGATTGAACGATGCGCGGTGCAATGCCCGGAGTTGGTTGTAAGTAATCAACTTCAAACAGTGACTTGACGCCAGTGAGTTTTGTTTTACTTCCGAAACTGAGTGTGTCAATGGTTGAATCGGCAAAAGCGCAATTGAGCATTCGAATTATTTCGTACAATTCATTCGGAGTTACATCGAGTGAAATCTCCAAACAACTCAACATAGAATCAGCAATTAAACTAATTTCATCAACCATCATTCCGTTAAACGGATGACCGACATTATTCGGGTCATCAAAGGTAAGTTGTCCGAGTCCCACAGGAAATTTTTCGTACACACTTGCTTGTCTGTTTAACCGTA
Source organism: Ignavibacteriota bacterium (assembly GCA_016191715.1). Classification (GTDB taxonomy): domain Bacteria; phylum Bacteroidota; class Ignavibacteria; order UBA10030; family SZUA-254; genus FW602-bin19. The sequence continues at coordinate 11,130 of JACPVN010000495.1, forward strand.
GTGTTAGTAATTCAGCAAACAGTTTGTTGTTTTGTTTGTTCGGTGGAAGACTCTTTTGCTGAGACGACATTGCTTTCTTTTTGGTTCCATCTAACGAGTCAAGGCAACGTGCGGCAAGGGTATCGG
>JACPVN010000496.1 GCA_016191715.1 Ignavibacteriota bacterium
AAAAACACAAGCGCAAATTATTAAAGAAACTGATGCCTTGCTGAAAGAGAAAATTGATAAGTACATGCTTAGGTTGAAAAAGAATAACGCGCAGTTCTATGAAGAATATAAATCGGCGCGTGTGATTCGCGATCTCGGCGGCGAACAAAAAGAAGAACCACCGAAACCGTAAGGTATGAACAATAGTAAGTGTTTTATTGGTGTCGGAGTTTTCTTCTGACACCGATGTTTTGTTTTTTGGGATCTTGTGTTTGAGTTGCTATGTACGCTAGCATCTTCTTTCACGGTGTGGACGGTGACCCAGAAATATATTTAACCGCTGAGTACGCGAAGAAGACGCAGAGTGACGCGAAGAATTATAGAGTTTTGGAACCACCCCTTATTAAATACCGGACGCAGGAGCGTGGGAACAAGAATTATAGAAAGGAATAATACAATGTTGAAACAAATAGCAATTGTGCTGGTTCTCATTATGGGAATCAATTCAGTAACCAATGGTCAAACGAAAACAACTCAGCGTGGTACCACGGAGAAAAGCAAGACATTGGACAGATTTGAAAAGAACCCCACAGCGGATTGCTCGACGAAGCCCGATTTTCAATTTAAGTCTCTCGGCTATTGCATCTACTATGCAGACGCCGAAGCGAAGCTCTCCAGAATCTCCGTCGGGAAGGGAGATAGTGCCATGCGTATTGAATACGACCTACCTCCGCACTTTTCATGGGGCAATTGGCTCTCAATCCGCCGCGACTTCGACAGCCTCGTCGATCTTTCCGGGTTCACAGGGCTCAAACTCAGCGTCAAGATAGAAGTACTATCAAAAGCGCACTTACGACTTACGCTATCCGATGTCGCCGATTCTAAGAAGATCGATAATGATGAACTCTGGTGGTTTGATTTTGATGCAAGCGTTCTGAACGATCATAGCGGGAAGTGGAAGACCCTGACACTCCCATTCAAGAAATTTACGCTTTCGTACGGTGAAGGATCGAGACGGAATGATGGCCGGCTAGATATATCAAGAATCAAAGCGTATGAGATAAATTTCGTTTTGGAAGGAAGCGCGCATGTGAAGGGGACTATCATTGTTGATTACTTGAGGGCATATTATGTCGACCCAAAATGACGCGACCCCACCAGCTCGTGATGAAACAGGCGACCAATCCGCCAAGCTGCAGTTATCGTTCTTGGAATCAATCGCTTCAGGATTGAATAAGATGGGAAAGTCTGGCGATGACATGTTAAAGGAGTTACGGTCTGGTGGCCGTATCGCCGAGAGGAATCTCACAACTACTAAAGTCGGGATCGCTGTTATGATCATCGGCCTCGTTGTCGCGATCACCAGTGTCCTCGTTGCCATCCGTACTTTGGATGTTACATATAAGAGCTTGAACCAGAAAGTGGTTGAAGTGGGAGAGCGAGTCGAAAAGAATATTCTGGCACGTCAGTTCAGGATTGTTGATCCGGCAGATGGTACGCTGGTAGATATCATTTATTCGATCCGTGGCAAATCTCCGTTCCCAAATATGAAAAACTATATCATAGTCACGCCGATGACACAAGGCATAGATATGGTGCAACACGGGCCTCTGAGTGTAAGTCCTTCAGGTTTATGGACGGGGAAAGCAATCTTTGGTCAGGGTGCCGTCGGTGAAGGGGAAAGTTTCTTGGTACGTTGCCTTGCAACCGACTCTACATTAACAGAAGGTCCACTAACAACAATACCAAGTGATGCAATATTTTCTGAATCAATAACTGTCATCCGTTAAACTAATAGAAAGGAATAAAACAATGTGGAAACAAATAGCAATCATGCTGGTTCTCTTCATGGGAATCACTTCAGTCATCAATGGTCAGACGAAAGCAAAGAGTGACGCTTCAGGTCTCCTGAAAGAATTGGGAAGTATGTTGAAGGAAATCCCAGAGACAAAAGAAGAATGCCAAACATTGCTCAGGAAGATCAAAGAATGGCAAGAAAAGAAGCTCAAGGAACTTGAAGGAACAAAGGTAGGAATCCGGATCACTGAGCCGTCTGACCAATCCCAAGTTCCTAATCGACCGGAAATTAAAGGAACGGTGTCTGATCCATCGGCAAAAGTGTGGGTCGTTGTTCATCCCACAGAAGTTTCAGATTATTATGTTCAGCCGGGTGTCACAGCGAGAGATGATGGAACATGGAAAACCACGATATACATTGGAAGACCGGGCGGCATTGATGTGGGCAAACACTTTGAGGTGATGGCTTTCGCTAATCCAACAATCAGGTTGAAAGAAGGGGATATTCTCAGTGGATGGCCAGAAGCGCAATGGAAATCACAGGTCATCGAAATCACAAGGAAGTAAAAAATCAACGCAGAAAGCATCAATCTTGTGGCTTGGTGATGACCCGCAACCTATCCATCTCAACCTATGAATGTCCCTATGTACGATAAGATTTAGAATCAAATAGCAGGATGGAAGAACCAGAACCAAAGAAGATGAATTGGGATTGGCTAATGAGAATCAATCCCATTCTACAACTGATCGCAGCTATAATTACAATCGTCATGGCTATAATTGTTGTCCTCGCGGTTCATCGTATCGAGGAGGGACTTTTTGATGTGATTCGGCGTCAGAACGCGTCAATATATCTTAATGAACAAAAAGACAGTGCAGTAGTTACCAACGGTTTTATTTATATTTCGGGTAATATCACTTTTAGCAAAACAGAAGAACAATTCATCAATGTTCGCATGGTAGAAAGAGGGATGGAATTGGTACCGTTTGTAAAAGTTCTACCGCTCCAAGATTGGTGGAAAGCAGAGTCCTCTCCTGTTGTGCTATCCAATGGGAATTTTCATGGCTCAATTGTATTAAAAGTAATTGGTAGCTATCAAATTGTTGTCATAGCCGCACCCAAAGGATTCATATCCGTTGGTGCTGATCTAATAAATCTTCCAGCATATTTTGGCACCTCAAATGTGATACATATTCAAAGGATGCAATGAATTTACGATGCGACCAAAGTCTCGATTGAAAATGAATGAATATCTTTTATCCAAGTCTAAATTAACTATGTGTTGAACAACTCCAAGGAACAGCCATGAACATTAAAATCGTTAGACCACTCCTAATAATCTTGGCACTTGGTCTCATCGAAAGTACCATTAGTCTCCCTCTCTGCGAGGCTCAATCGAATAGCCAAGCAATCGCACAGAACCCTCTCATCGAATTTACATACATTCCACGTTATGGCACTTCGGAAGACTTACAAGGAAGGATTTACAATCTCAATCCTGCAAACTACAAAGTCGCAGTCTACATATTTGTGGAAGGCTCCGGCTGGTGGACAAAACCTACCTTTGCTCAACCTTTGACATCGATTAGAAGTGACTCGACGTGGACATGTGACATCACAACCGGTGGCAGCGACATCTACGCTACAGGAATCCATGCTTTTCTCCTTCCAAACGGTGTCAATCCACCACAAGCAGCCGGCTTGAGCGACTTACCGACATCTCTTGATACGATCTCTGTAGCAAATGTTGGTACAGTACGCTATGGTAGATCGCTCTCGTTTTCCGGGTATGATTGGTGGGTGAAGGCAAGCGTGACACCGATTGGTCCTGGTCCGAATTATTTCTCCGATAGTCAGGAGAACGTATGGGTTGATAGCCTCGGTCAGTTGCACCTCCGGATAACGCAAAGAAATGGGAGATGGAATTGTCCTGAAGTAATCAGTAAAAGTTCTCCGGGCTACGGCAGATATATTTTTCAAGTGACAGGGAGGCTCGGCCAATTAGATAGAAACGTTGTGCTAGGTTTATTCACTTGGGATAATGCCTCTGCGGAGAATCATCGAGAAA
>JACPVN010000497.1 GCA_016191715.1 Ignavibacteriota bacterium
AAGAATACACCCGAAGATTCGGTTTAATATGAACATCTGTCCAGGGAAGAAACTTCTCTTCTTGAAGCAGAAACGTTCCCGGTTGTATTCCTGAGTAGGAAAAAATTCTGGAAAGACAAAGAAACCAAAGATTTTTGTGCTGGTCTTTTGTGATTTTATGAACATAGACATCTTTTGGAGAATCACCGATAGTATAATGTTTCCATTCTTTTCCATCCCATTTGTAAGTTCCATAAAACGTTGACCCGCTTCCTATCCATATATTACCTTCCCGATCCTGTTCAATACAAGTTATTCCTCCCAACGGTTTTCCCTGGATAGTAGTTATCCATTCATTAAAACCATTCTGATGAAGAACCTCCAAACCGTCGGCTGTTGCCAGCCAGATTGAATTATCAGATGAAAGAAGAATATCGTTCACCGAATTACGTTTATCTGAAGGGTCATGACTGTAAAACGTCCATGCAGATTTCTGATTTTTATATACAAATAAACCATTTTCACCGCCAATCCAGAGATTTCCATTCATGGAAAAAAAAGCAACTGAAGGATTTTTAATCTGTGAGAAAGGGTTGATATATGTTTTCCAAATATTATTTTCATGAATAAGTACTTCCCCGTTTTTTCCTATTGTAATTATTTCATCGTTCCTTCCAATATCCACTGAAAGAATAAACGCCGCGTGTTTTCTCATCTTCAGTTCAGGCTTTCCGTTCGATTTCCATTCCCAGATACCTTCATATTCCGGAGGATTAAGGGCTAAGAAAACTCCATTTCCCTTTTCATTTTCTACAATTGTTTTAACGTTTAAAACTTGTTCATTTGCCGAAATTATCAGTTCCCACTTCTGATTTTTCAACTTATAGATTCCTGTGTTATTATTTATCCAAAAGGCTCCACTCTTTGTTTTCCAGAATCCTTTGGCTGTTCCCTGTGTATTTTTGGGTAAGTGTTCCGGCAGTGAAATAGTTTGCGTGTTATAAAGTTTTATTGAATCGCCATAATAAAATAAGTACTGGTCATGATCATAATATTCAAAGGTATTCGTAGGTGGATTGTTAAGAAAATCCGAGAATCCCCGAACGTTACCGATAAAAGAATTTCTAGAATTGAAAACAAGAATTTTATTATTTACTGTCGGCTTTATTTTGATAATTCTCTCATTAAATCCTTTTGTTAACACAGCCCGATTAAATTCAAACCCATCAAACCACGCAAATCCCTCTGTTGTATTTACCCAAATAGTACTATCATCTGTTTCAATAATTTGAAGAATATTATTTGATGGTAGCCCTGACTCCGTTGTGAAATGCGACCACCTCCAATCTTCCGAAAAAAGAGATTCTTGAGAAAGGAGTGGATTGCTTGACAAAATGAGAATAATAAATATTGTATTCCACACTTGTGAAACACATTGTCCATCCAATCTATACTTCGTCTTACAACAGGAGGTTGTCAAGCGGCTTTTCATGTCTACAAGATATTTATTTTGAATAAAATATTCAACCTTGCCAACAAACGCATGAAAATACTCACTGCTCAGTGCTCAGTGCTCACATCTGAGCTAATCGAAGAAGCAGAATATTTTGGTGTCTCATATTTCTCAACGTCCCTCACTCTTTCACACTCCCCGCCATCAATCCGCTGATGTAATATTTCTGCAATGCGAGAAACACGAGCATCACCGGAAGGATTGTTATGACGGAACCCGCCATCATCATTTCCGTATCCTGTACATGTTCGCCGGTCAGATTTGCCAACGCTACGGGAAGTGTGTACATCGAATCGTCTGTCATGACAATGAGGGGCCAGAGAAAATCATTCCACGTTCCCATAAACGTGAAGATAGCAAGTGTGATGAGAATCGGTTTGCAGAGTGGGAGAATCACCGACCAGTAAATTTTGAAATCGCTCGCACCGTCAATGCGCGCCGCTTCGATGAGACTATCGGGAATGGAAAGGGCAAATTGCCGAATCAGAAATATTCCGTAAATCGTTGCCATGCCGGTTACAATCACACCAAAATATGTGTTGATGAGCCCGACTTTGTTCAGCATGAGAAA
>JACPVN010000498.1 GCA_016191715.1 Ignavibacteriota bacterium
ACTAAGGCATTGCGGCAAAGCTGCGATGCTGAATATCCCGGACTTCACCACCCCGAGCGTTAGCTATTACAAATTCAATCGTGTGCGTGTACAATGATTTCATGTTCTGTTCAATCTGTTGCGCGATGCCATAATTTTGAGAGAGCATAAGAAATCAATTAATGAAATGCAAATCCGATATTCTTTCTTATAAGGAACAGCGGAACCCCCGGAAGTTTTTGTAAGAAACAGTTGTCTGACTCTTGGGATAAAAAGCAGTCGCTGATTTAGCAATTCCCCCTATCAATGTAAATATTTTGATACAAAGTGACATTTCCCTTTGCATTTGCAAATATTTTTCGTTATTTACCACTGCCGTTCAAGGTGTGAACAGTATCCGCCCGCCCGCGTTTGATTGTTCTGTTTTGTTGTTATTTGAGGTTTTATATGAAGCGTCTGTTATTATTCAGCGTCATCGTTTTTTTCAGTCAGCTGTTTTCGGTTGATACTTTTGCACAGTGGGTGCAAATCCCCGGAACTGCCGGTAAGTATTTGTATGCAATCTCCGGCGATGGACAAAATATGTTCGCCGGCGGAGTTGATAGTTTGTACCGTTCGACAAATTACGGGATGACGTGGCAGGGGGTCGAAACGGATTTGCCGAACGATGCAACCGTTATCTCGCTGATGAATTCGGGAGATAATGTCGTCGCCGGCACCGACTTCTGGGGAGTCTATCGCTCTCTGGATAACGGAGTTACATGGGATTCAACAACGCTTGAATATTTCACCGTCTATTCACTTGGAAGAAACGGCTCTACGTATTTTGCCGCCGCCGATTTGTTCGAATGTCTCGATGATTGTGGTATCTTCATCTCGCTCGATAACGGTTTTACATGGGATAATATTTTCTTCAATGCCGACCCGCTCACTTTTTCTGTTTCTACTTCCGGTTTACTTCTCTCCGATTACGAAGACCTCTATCGCTCGACAAACAACGGCACAGTCTGGACACGATTGAACGCTCTTCCGAATCAGGGCTATGTGTATGCGACACGATTGTTCGGCAACACCGTTTTTGTCGCAACAGATTCCGGACTGTACCGAGAAACCTTGCCGGACACGAACTGGCAACTCAGTTCTGTCGGTTTACCCGCAAACGCACAAGTGGTGAACTTTGCTGAAAGAGGAAGTTCGTTGTTTGCAAATATTGATGGCGCAAGTGTGTACTTCTCAGCAGATTCCGGTGCAAGTTGGCAATTGTTTAATGATGGTTTCCCGAATGGAATATCCGTGCAGGTTCTTTCTGTACAGGATGGATTTCTTTTTGTCACGACGAGTGACGGCATTTGGGTGCGGGCTGTAGATGATGGAAAAGCGGCAATTCAATATGTCGTTGAAGCGGGCTGGAATATGGTATCGGTTCCTGTGGTCCCGTTGACAAACGAGAAAAGCCTGCTCTTTCCCAATGCAAATTCTCCTGCATTTTATTATCAGGCAGGATATGTTATGACTGATTCGTTGTGGAACAGATACGGATATTGGGTGAAGTCTCCTTACGCTGACACATTGTTAGCGTTAGGAGAAATTGTGGACAGCGATTCAATACCCATAACAATCGGGTGGAATATGATTGGTTCGATTTCTCCAACCGTGAGTGTCAATAATATTACGAGTGTTCCGGTAGGTCTTGTTACGTCTTCATTTTTCGGGTACTCAACAGGATACGTTATTGCCGATAGCATCAAACCGGCAAAAGCATATTGGGTAAAATCAACTCAGGATGGAATTCTTATTCTTTCATCAACTACAATTACCGCTTCCAATACGATCAGAGTTATTCACACTGATGAACTACCTCCATCTCCACCAAAATCGGAAACTCAAAACCCAAAACCCGAATCCTTCAGTCTGAGTCAGAATTATCCGAATCCATTCAACCCGACGACGAATTTCGGATTTCGGATTGTGGATTACGGATTGGTGACATTAAAGATTTTTGATGTTTTGGGAAGAGAAGTTGCTACGCTTGTAAATGAAAATTTACAACCCGGTGCCTACGGCATACAATGGGATGCGAGCGATATGCCGAGCGGCGTGTACTGCTATAAGTTACAGACAGGGAAATTCACAGAGACAAAGAAACTCAATCTGCTCAGATAGATAGATACGCAGATTGCACCCCTCATTGCAGTAGCGATGAGGGGATTTTGTGTTTTTGTTTCTTCCGATAAACAGTTACCTTCTGCAAGTTTATGATGCGGAGAAAACTTTTTCGTTGGCTCGTTTTTGCGTTGTGTGGAATGTTGGTTGCGTTCATCCTTCTCAACCTGCTGTTTCCGTTGCCGCCTGCAAAACCGTATTCGCTTGTCGTTACCGACAGGAACGGAAAGTTGTTGCAAGTCTTTCTTGCGGAGGATGGTATCTGGCGCGTACGAACGCATCCCGACGAAATTCCTGCAAAGTTAAAACACATCCTCATCGAAAAAGAAGACCGCTTTTTTTATTATCATCCCGGCATCAATCCATTCTCGCTTGTTCGTGCATTCGTTCAAAATATTTCAAGCGACAAACGAGTCTCCGGTGCATCAACGCTAACAATGCAGGTTGCGCGCATGTTGGAACCGAAAGAACGAACCTACTCAGCCAAGATTGTGGAAATGTTTCGCGCTCTTCAACTTGAACTTCGATATTCAAAAGAAGAAATTTTCGAACTCTATCTTTCGCTCGTTCCGCTCGGCGGCGATATTGAAGGAGTGAAGTCTGCTTCTCTCTTATATTATCAAACGCCGTCAGGTCGTCTGTTGATTCAACGTGTGAAGTATATCGTTTCTGCGAACGAATACGTTCCAATGTCATGTTGACGGCGACGCGGTGCAACCACGTAGAGAATAAACTGTCGCCGCGAAATCTTCCGAGCATTTCCCATGCACGAATAAATATTTCCTGTGTCAATTCTTCCGCGCGTTCTTCATCTTTCACCATGCGAAGGCAAACAGCATACACCCGCCCGCCATTCTGACGATACAACAGTTCAAACGCGGCAGTGTCGCCTGTCTGCGCGCGGGCAACAAGAACCTGTTCTGAGCGAACAGCATTATGTTGCTCCAAGCGCAACTCCAAAAGTTTTCATCACGATGTACTATTCATTAGATGCAGTTTGAATCGGTAAGGTTTGAATTCGGGATGAATATCATGTTTTTCTCACCTTCTGTCAAATTATGAAATGAAAAAGGGGCTCGAACTATCGAACCC
>JACPVN010000499.1 GCA_016191715.1 Ignavibacteriota bacterium
ACTCTCCCGTTCAAACTATTATCCTGACAATGTATGATACAAAAGATTTATTTGACAGGGCGATGGATTTGGGTGTGATGGGCTACGTGTTAAAGGATTGTGCCGCGACCGATATTCGCGATTGTATCAAGTCAGTCGAAGAGGGGGAGCCCTATATCAGTCCAACCTTAACGAAATATCTCATCAAAAAAGCAGGGCAACGGAACATTCAGGCAAAAGAAATTCATGGAGTGACTTTGCTGACAGAGACCGAACGTCTCGTTCTCAAACTTATTTCAGAAGGGAAGCAAACGAAAACGATTGCACGGGAACTGTTCGTAAGTCCGAAAACAATTGAGAATCACCGGTCAAGTATTTGCAGTAAACTGAATGTTCATGGAACGAACGCGTTGTTTCGTTTCGCGCTTGAACATAAATTGATTCTCTGAAGACCGGCAATCCCGCTCCAGGCAGAATTTTTCTAAAAAGTAGGTAGGACAGGCATTCCTACCTGTCCGGTAGTGGATATGAAACGATTTGGACAGGACAGAAAAGGATTTCTGTCCTACCGACTTTCAGACTCGGTATTGAACCCCACACGTAAAGAACTCTACATATCACACAAGCGCGGACGCTTGTGTGAGCAGGATGTTGTTCATTATTCATTATTAGAACTACCCAATAATATCATATAGGGGAGAACCCCTATAAAATAGAAGACGAACCCCTATGGCGGCTGGTCTTGGCGTATGGTATATTTGTACCATCATTTCAGACATTCTTGTCTCACAGTTCTTTCCTGTTGACTGACTTCATCAATGAGTCGGTCGTTTCTACTCTTTCACACATTTGCAAAAATATTTAGTACCTATGACGATTATGATCGTTGACGACAATGAACGCATACGACATGTTATCAGAAATCTTCTGAGTTCGGTAACTACGAGTTTCTATGAATGTGAAAACGGCGTAGAAGCTGTACACGCGTATGCAAACGTTGCGCCTGATTGGGTGTTGATGGATATCCAAATGGAAGGGATAGATGGCATTACGGCAACGAAACAGATCATGGAACAGGATCCGGACGCGAACGTCATCATTGTAACAGGATACGGGGATACTGCATTTCGAAATGCCGCGACTAAAGCCGGTGCAAAGGGTTTTATCCTGAAAGAAAACATCGTTGAAATAACAAAACTGTTGCAACCAAACTGATAAAGAAATAAACATCCTGACCACGAACGTATTGGATTACAACATACAGAAATATGATTTTACAGCACGACAGCACGACGAAACAAATTATCGTTACAAGTATAATTAATTTATTCACCAACATTATTCACAAACCATAAGGAACTTCTTATGAAAACCGTTTCTACTTTCTTCATGCTCATCATCGTTACATGTGTGTTTACGCTGACGATGGATGCCCAAACAATTTCCATGCAAGGCGTGTTGCGCGATCCGGGCGGACGCTCGGTGGAGGATGCACAATACTCCATCATGTTTAAGATTTATGATGTCGCAACCGGAGGCAGTGCGCTCTGGACTGAAACACAGGCGAACGTGCAGACAAGTTACGGCGTCTTCTCCGTGCAGTTAGGCGCGGTGAACCCTCTTTCTGCGCTGAACTTTGATAAAGTATATTTTGTCGGCATTACCGTTGCAGGAGGAACCGAGTTGGTTCCCCGCAGTGAAATTATCATCAGTCCGTACAGCAGAGCAGTGCTTGGCGTGAGTAATGAGTTTCCTTCAAGCGGAAATGTCGGGGTTGGAACAATTAGCCCGGCAGAAAAATTAGATGTGGTTGGAAATTTCAAAGCATCCGGAACGGCATCGTTTGGCGGGAAGGCAACAGTGAGTTCCGGCGGTGCGGATGTAACAGGACAACTCAAAGTGACTTCCGGTGATATGGTACTTGCCGCAGGAGGTACGGGCAAATTAGTATTCCCTGATGGTTCATCATTCACAACTGCGGCAATGGGCGGCTCAGCAAGTTCTGTTAGTAATATCGCGGATGCAACTATTACTGCTGATGGAGATGCTAACAATACCGGTTCCGTTATCCTAAAAACAGGCGCAAATGAAAGAATGCGCATTAGTACTAATGGATATATTGGAATTGGAACAAATAATCCACAGAATCAATTGGAAGTTGTTGGTAATGTGGTTGGTAATGCATTCTATGATAGAGACAATTTGAATTATAATGTTGACCCCAATGGGACGAGTAGTCTGAATGACGTTCGCGCAAATATATTCTTTGATAGAGACAATACGAGTTATTATGTTGACCCTGCTTTATCGAGTAATCTGAATACTGTTACAGCGAGTTACTTTTATGGCAATGGTTCTCAATTAACGGGAATTTCAGGATCTAAATGGTCAAACAATTCCTCTGGTATTTATTACAACTCAGGGAATGTAGCAATTGGAACATCGTCCGGTATGAGTGAAAAATTATTTGTACAAGGCGCTACTCGAATTGCAGGTAATTTCAATGTTGATAATTATGTTGGGATTGGGACTGCACCGTCAACAGATTATGTAGTGGATATTAATGGTAGCGTACATATCGGTGGTTATAAATGGTTCACTGCAGCCAATTATGGTTATCTTAATTCAAATGGCAGTACTGGTACTGCTGGATCGTCAACGAACGATTACTCGCTTCTTTGTGACCGTAGAATTCTTGCTTCTGAATTTAATGCGGCTTCTGATAAACGTATCAAAAATATTTCAGGTGTTAGTAATTCAATCGGAGACCTTTCAACGTTAAAGAAAATACAGATTACCGATTACAAATACATTGATAATATTGGAAATGGGAATAAGGAAATTAAAAAGGTCATCGGACAGCAAGTTGCCGAAGTGTATCCGCAGGCGGTAACCAAAACCACCGACTTTATTCCGAATGTGTTTGAAATTGCTTCTTCTGTCTCGTTCAATGAAGAGAAGAAAGAACTGAGCATCACCACCAATAAAGAACATGAGTTTGCTGTCGGGAATAAAGTCCGTTTAATTATTTCAAAAGACGAAAAAGAAGTGTCGCAAGAGTTCGATGTGGTTGCTGTTTCTGACAATCATACCTTCAGTGTTACGTATGAACAACCACAGAATAAAGTATTCGTCTATGGCAAACAGGTGGACGATTTCCATGTGGTTGATTATGAAGCAATCGCGATGCTGAATGTTTCCGCAACGCAGGAACTTGCAAAACAGGTGGAAGCGCTTCAAAAAGAAAACAGTGCGTTGAAACTTCAACTGACAAAAGTAGAAACCATGGAACAGGAACTCCGCGCCATCAAAGCGATGGTCAAAACGAACAGCGGCGATAATTCACTCGGTATGCTCACCAAACCGGCAATGAACGATAAGAAGTAACGTTCTCCACGAAAGAAGAATAACTACTGTATCAATTCATTTGAAAGGATAGACAATGCGTACGACTATAAAAAAATATGTGTGCGTCCTTTTGCTGTTGCCGGTGTTGCTTGGCGGAGAAGTTTTTGGGCAGTATTGCGACCCGAAATTTTCCGTTACCAATCTTGTTATCGCCAACGGCGGAGAACGAAAAGCTCAAAACAATGAGTACATCGCTGACTTTGTCATCGGTCAGCCGTTTATTAATGTTGCTTCACGCTCGACAGGAAGTGTGGCGCACGGGTTCTGGGGTTACATGATGATGGAACCACAGCCGCCTCTTATCAACGCTTCGAACGGAGACGAATTCGACCTCATCAATATCAATTGGAAGTTTCCGAATTTCGGTCCTCCCGTCACGGGAGATAATGTTCAACTGTGGAGAAACAATTCCATTCTGGCGACGCTTCCGATTGCACAGAAATCGTTTGTGGATTTCAATGTTCAACCCGGACAGTTGTACAAGTATGAGGTTGTCGTGACGAATGATAACGGTGAGAACTGGAAAAAAGGCGACCTTGGCTTCGTCAATCCGAACGGGATTATCACAGGTCAAATCATCACGAGAAACATGCGAGCGGTGGATGAAGTGGAAGTCCGCCTCAATCCCACGCTCGGTTACGCTCTTAATTTTGACGGTATCTCCGACAAACTTACCATGTCGGATAGCGCCATCAATAATCTCACGCAGGGAACGATGGAGATGTGGTTGTTCCCATCAACGGTGGATGATGAAGTGTTGCTTTCCAAACATAATTTTGACGGGAATACTTCGTCCGTTCTTTCCATCGGCTCGTATGTGGACGCATCGGGAACTCTGCAAACAGGAACTCCGGGCGTTCTCTACTTCCATGGAAGAGACGGAGTGGACGCGGCATCAAGCAAATCAAAAATAAAAATTAACAGATGGCAACACATCGCCGTCATCTTCACGCAAACCGAAGCGCGGTTTTACATCAACGGAACGTTAGATAATGTCGAGATGGGAAATTATTCCATTCCCAATGATAAAGACCCGTTGAACCCGACTATGGTGCGTTCGTATGTCGGCGCGCTTGATGGAACGAACGCGTATTATTACGGTTCGCTCGATGAGATGCGTATCTGGAATACGATTCGGACGCAGAAGGAATTACGGAGAAACATGAACCGCACGGTTTATGCGGCAGAACAGGGATTGGCGCTCTATTGGAAATTTGATGAAGGTTCGGGAAGCATCGTCTATGATATTTCTCCGAACGATAACGATGCCGTTGTGTGCGGAACAGAGTTTCAGAATGTGAACAAAGCGCCGGTGTATAACAGCGGCTTGACCGATGCAACAGGAAACTATGTTATTCAGGGAGTGAATTACGGAAGCGGAACAACCTTCGCCGCGCTTCCCTCGAAGACGACCATCATCGGAAGAGCGTTGGAGATGGATGGCGTGGATGATGTGGTATCGCTTCAAGTTGTCGGCAACACGACATTAAGTATCGGAACGATTGAAGCGTGGGCGTACCTTCGCTCGCTTGATGGAACGCAACCGCTCCTTGCTTTACGGGATAACGGTGTGGCGAATTCCTCGGGAATACTTACAGCGGAAAACGGGTTAGTTACCTTTCGCGGTTTGTCCAATACACTTACTGCATCAACTCCACTTGATACAGGGTTCTGGCATCACATCGCAGTCTCGTTCGATAATACGCAGGCGACAATCTATATTGACGGAGAACTGAACACGACCGCCAATGGTGATTACTCGATGGAGAGCGTGAAGACTCCGACCACAAAATCAAACATCGGATTTTTTGATGGAGATTATTTCTACGGACGGCTCGATGAAGTGCGTGTGTGGAATGTTGTCCGAACACAGCAGGATATTCAGGCAAACATGAACGCACCGTTCACCACAGCACAGGAAGGATTGGAAGCATACTGGCAAACGAATGAAGGGGGCGGCGTGATTGTCTCCGACCAAACCGTGAACGGGTATATCGGCAGAATAGAAAATGCCGACAGCACCATTTGGGTTGATGAAATCCCGATGAATGAAATATTTTCACATACATTCCAACCCGAAGCAAGAAACGTGACGTTAAGTCTCAACAGTCCTTCGGTGGATAGGGTGGACTTCACGGATATTTCTCAGATAACTGTTACGGGCTACGTTCAATATGCAAACAGTTTTTGCTTTGCAGAAAGTACGGAAGTATTGGTTGATGGCGTGCCGGTAGTTCCCCGAATCTATACCAATAAACAGGGAAAGTTTATTGCAGAGTTCGAGCCGGGCTCAACACACAGGATTTCTTTTAAGAAAGGAAACAACGAGTTTGCGCCTGCCTATTGGGACATCATCAACATAACGCAACCGATTGTCATTACAAGTCCGTTTCAAAATACGACGACGAGAAAAATTGAAGGAGTTGTTGCCGGTGGCTCTTGCAAACTCCCGATTGGTGTGGCTGAGGTAAATATTCAAACAGTAAACGGATGTAAAGATACAACAGTACTGACGAATCCGACAGACGGGTCATTTACCGTCACGGGACTTCCTCCGTTGAATTATATTGTCTATGCAAAGCATCCGAATCCGACCATCGCATTTGAAGCAGAACAAGTTATGATGGTGGACAGCAACGGGAGAATAGAATTTATTTACCGCGCTCCTTTGGAAATTGCCATCGAAAACATTCCAACCAACTCCTGCGGCTTGAACGTTATCAAAAAAGGAGAGAAGAAAGCTCTCAAGTACAGGTTGTTTGAAACATATACGGACGGGGTGTCAACATCTGAATGTTTATTGCCATCGGGGAACGTCATTGTTATTGACAACATTGGAAATATACAGAGGAGCGACACACTCTCTATCGTGAACGGCTACGCGCGTGATACGATTAAAGGCGGAACGCCTAATGTATTAGGCGGCGGTCCGAATCCGTATCAAAAACAATTACAGGTGGTTGGTATTGATGATATCAACAGGCAAGCGATGGCAGATGCGTGGCTCTATGCACTCGGACAAAGAGCGCGGGGAGAATTGTTCACCACCACGACACCTTCCGTGCCGTTTTGGATACTGCACGACCCGCCGGGTGACCAAAGTTTTAGTTTCGTAACAAGCGAACATACTCTTACTACTTCGTTGTCGTTCTCAATGGTGAAGGACAACAGTAATGGTCTCTTTATCGCTGAACACTTAGGACCGGATGTCACGACTTCGCTCGGATTAGGCGCTGAAGTTGAATTTGAAGTGGATGCAACAATTGACCTGACAGCGACAAAGACGATGGGTGTACACCAAAATACAGCGACAGAACAATCATGGAGTTTGAATACAAGCGAAACATTTTCCACAGTAAAAGGTGGAGATACGTATGTTGGCGGCGCCTTGAATATGCGCTACGGTTTAACCGATGTGCTGAGTCTTGATTCCAATTGTACTCCTTCAGTAAGTACAGATATTCTCCTGATCCCGAGCGGGTTTGCAACGACGTTTATCTACTCAGAAAGACATATAGTGAACACCGTTATCCCCTCGCTTCGGCTTATCGGCGATACAAACTCAGTGAAACTCTGGCAGAAATATATCAACAATAATACTGTGAATAAACAGAAGGCATCCTTCATTCGAAATATATCGTTTGATGCAAACACCTCGTATGATAACAGTGAAACAATTGAACACGACTCGACGAACACGGTTGAAATGGAAATGTTCATTAACGATGATGTCGCGTTTGCCGCCGGAGTAACAGTAAACGGCATAGGAATAGAAGGCGGCTTTAATGTTACAACGCAATTGACGACAGGCAAATCGAAGTCCACGACCGTTACAACTTCACAAACAGTTGGTTATCATCTCGGCGATGATGACCCGGGAGATAATTACACGGTGGATGTGAAAAAAGATAAGGTGTACGGAACACCGGTTTTTAAAGCGGTGGCAGGTGCAACAAGATGTCCGTGGGAAACGGGGACAACGAATCGGGAAGAAGTGCAAGGAGGAATTGCCCCGGCATTTGTTGTGAATGTTCCACCGGATGAACTTGCTATGTTCGTGTTGACAATCGGGAATACAAGTCCTACGGGTGAAGCATGGCCGTATAAACTGAAAGCATTAACAGAAACGAATCCTGATAATGCCGCCATTACATTGTTTGGTGATATTCTTCCGCCGGATGGTATTCATATCAATGTTCCGGCAGGTGAAGTTGTGTCAATCAATATCGGTATCGCGCGGGGTCCGGATGCGTATGAATATCCGAACATCTCGATGTTGCTTACTACGGATTGTGAGTTGGCGTATGCAGAAAGCGGCGGTGAGTTGCGACCTCAATTTGCTGATACGATTACTTTCTCTGTCAATTATGAAGTACCATGCAGTGAAATAGAAATGCCATTTCCGACCAATAACTGGTTGGTGACCAAAAGCGACGCTGATACAGTCATGGTAACATTAAACGGCTATGACAAGGAAAACCCGGACTTCAAGGAATTGAAACTTCAGTACCGGGTATTCAGTGGTGGTTTCGCATCAAGGATGGAGAATAATGGGATGGCGTTGGATGGAGATAATTTAATTATTGACCCTTCCTTGTTCAAATCATACGATGCAAAGTTCTTTGCAAAGAACGATAACACGATTGTGGATTGGAAAGAAGTGTATGGCAAAAAGAATCTTCTTGCCGATAAACTTGGAAGAGATGTGATGAGTAAAGGCAAGGGAGAAAATGAAACGTTTGATAACCCATGGATAAACGCGGTCGTTATTCCAAAAGATAGTTTACCGGCTAATCAAAACTATGTCGTTGTCCCTTGGAAAGTGACAGAAGATTTAGTTCCTGATGGTGTGTATGAGATTCGGACAATCAGTACATGCTTCGCTCAACAAATAATCGGTACATCTGTTATCTCCAAAGGAGTCATTGATAGAATTGCTCCTCAAGTGCTGGGAACACCATCACCGGTGGATGCAATACTCGGACCTGATGATGAAATCTTTGTTGAGTTTGAAGAAGGCGTGGATTGTGCAGAACTTGATCCGTTGTATGATGTGATTCTGACAAACACGGTCAACGGAAATCAAGTTGATAAAAATTACAGTTGCAACGGAAACAGGATTTCCATTATTCCGAATATTCAAAATCATTTCATCGAGAATCAAACACTTAGAGCATCGTTATATAATCTGAGAGACCAATATGGAAATGTGCGTTCGACTCCGGTTGAATGGGAACTCTATGTGAACCGCAATCCGATGATGTGGGATAATACGAATCTTCATACAATCTATAATGAAGGAACAACGTACACGTTCTCGCGTTCATTAATTAACACGGGAGGTTCGGCGATGAGTTTTACTCTCACCGGAGTTCCACCGTGGCTTTCCGTAACACCAACAAGTGGAATTATTCCTGCGGGATTGAATCATCAACTGACATTCACCATCAATCCGCAATTGAGCGGCGGAATTTACAAAGACACTGTCTATGCGGCTACTGCTCTGGGGAACGAAGATTTCGTGCTTGACGTGCGGGTACTATGTACATCTCCTGCTTGGTCAGTCAATGCGAACGATTATCAATACAGCATGAATATCATCGGCAAACTTTCATTGGATGGAATTTTCTCTGAGGATGTGTATGATAAGGTTGGAGTGTTTGTCGGAAATGAATTACGCGGAGTTGGAAGTGTTACGTATGAACCGAGCGTCCAACAGTATCGAGTGTTCATCACCGTATATAGCAATGTGGCGAACGGAGAACAAATGAAGATTAAAGTATGGGATGCGGCAAGTTGCCGTGAACTCGGACAAATTCAGGAATTATATAACTTCACAGCAAACGGTTTGCTCGGTACGCCGACAAATCCTGTTGGACTGACTGCGACAAGTCAGGTCGCGCAACAACTTCAACTTTCCCGCGGTTGGACCTGGTTCTCGCTCAATCTGAAGGCAGATGACATGTCCATCAACGCGGTGATGAATCGGGTGAATGCGGCGAGCGGCGATATTGTGAAAGGACAAACATCGTTCAGTCAGAATGCGGCAGGACTTGGATGGGTTGGTACGTTAAGTACGTTGAATAATAAATCAATGTATCAGACGAAACTTACTGTTTCAGATACATTAGAAATGGTCGGCTATCCCGTCGAGTATCCCGACACGATTCCCGTCGTGAACGGATGGAACTGGATTGCATATCAACCACAAACAGGAATGCAACTGAATCCTGCACTCGCATCGTTGCCGTCATTAAACGGTGATTTGATTAAGAGTCAGTTTGCATTTGCAGTCTATGTTTCGCCGCTTGGTTGGGTTGGCGATTTGACATTTATGACTCCTAAGTTGGGCTACTTGTTGAAAGCACAAAGTCCGGGGAAACTGATTTACCCGCCGGTAAATGGTACCTCGCTCTTTTTAGCAAAGCAAGCGATGCAACTTGAATCCAAATTCACACCGCCAACGGGTTGGTCGGTTACTCCGAATGATTACCAATACACAATGTCAATCATTGGAGAAGTGAAAGGAAGTACAACGTTGAGTGAAGATGATGTTCTCGGCGCATTCGTGAATGGAGAATGTCGCGGCATCGTTCAGCCAATCTATGTTTCAACGATTGATAAACATTTGTTCTTCCTGATGACGTACAGCAATCTCGTTTCCGGTGAGCAGATGGAGTTCCGGTACTTCGATGAACAAACTCAAACGGAGCGCGTTGTCAATCAGTATCTTACGTTTGCTCAGGATGCGATAGAAGGACAAGTCGAGTCTCCGTTCGAGATGACACTCGCTCCGTTGTCGGTTGATGGCAAACCGTTGTTGCCAACGGAGTTTGGCTTGAGTCAGAACTATCCGAATCCGTTTAACCCGAGTACAGTTATAAGTTATCAATTGCCTGTTGGACGATTCGCTGAATCGTCAGGTCGAGACGGCGTCTCGACCTACAATGTAACAATCAAAGTGTATAATGTTCTCGGTGAAGAAGTTGCCACGCTTGTTGATGAAGTTCAGGAAGCCGGTTACAAATCCATCGAGTGGAATGCAACCGATAAAAACGGTCATCCGCTTTCATCCGGAATCTATTTCTATACTATGAGAGCAGGCGAATTTACGAATACGAGGAAATTAATCTTAATACGGTAAGTTCATCAACTACAATGTTGTGGATGGACAACAAGAAGAATATGAATTGTAATATTGTTTGTACAACTTCTTCTTGTTGTTCACCACAAGGTTTCCGCTAAAATAATATCTATCCCTTTGTGACAACTGAAATAGGTACAAGTACCCAACAAAATGAGCATAAGTTCCTATGGTTTCATTTTCCCTTTTTACATACCTTTCGTAGGAAAAAAGAGATGAACTACAGGATTTCTTTCTCAAAAATACATGGTTTCATGTATTGAAATTTCCACAGAAAAGAGGTACTATGGAACGTGAAAATTTCTCAGGTTTTAACTTGAATTAATAAAAATGATTGGTTATTCATCACAAATTCCTTATTATTGCAACAGTTTATTGGGTGAATCAAAAAAGGATTGCCCGACTATCAATCTGTCTGTTCTTTATAACCATTACAAAAAATTGTCAAACGTTTGTTCTTATTTTTTCAATACTACATGGGAACGCTATCAGTGAACATGGTACGTCGTTTACCCGTCTTTCTTCTACGCTCATCTCTTTCGTTTGTTTGGGCGGTTGGGTTGTTTGTTTTCCTTTTCAACGGTGGTATTCAGGCACAACCTCCCTCATGGCTTGTTGAGCCCTCGAACTTTCAGTACAACGCTAATGTAACTGCTATTTTTTTCTTGGATGATGTTGTGAACGAAGATACTTCAAATATCC
>JACPVN010000500.1 GCA_016191715.1 Ignavibacteriota bacterium
AGAAGAGCGTTTCCAGTTCATGACAACTCTTGAAAAAAGTCTCAATGAAATTTATATCTTTGATGCCGTTTCATTAAAGTTTGAATATGTGAACGATTCAGCGCGCCGGAATCTTGGATATTCCTCTGAGGAACTTTCTCACCTTACTCCAATAGATATCAAGTCCGAATATACAGAGGCAACGTTTCACGAGGCGGTGAGACCGTTGCTTGACCATACAAAACAACATTTAATCTTTGAAACAATTCACCGTCGGGCAGATGGAAGTACGTATCCTGTAGAAGTTCACTTACAACTTGTTGAACAGTCCTCGCGGCGAGTGTTTCTTGCTCTTATTTATGATATTACGGAGCGAAAAGAAGAGCAGAAAAAAATTCAATTTCTCGCGAACGCGTTGGAAAGCGCGACCGATGCAATCTCTATTACCGACATTGATGGCAAATTCATTTATGCGAACAATGCATTTCTCCGGTTGTATGGTTATTCGAAGGAAGAAGTGCTGGGAAAGACGGTTTTGTTGGTATTACCCTCCTCGTTTCCACAACAAATGCCGAAAAGCATTCAACAGGCAACATTGAAAGGCGGATGGCGGGGCGAGTTGATAAACCGGAGAAAAGACGGAACGGAGTTTCCGATTTCATTAGGTACTTCAGCGATGAAAGACCAACTAGGAAATGTACTTGGTTTGGTTGGAGTGGCAAAGGATATTACCGAGCGTAAACGTATCGAAGCGAAACTCCGTTTTAATGAGGAGTTATATCGCGATCTGGTTGAAAACATCAATGATGTTTACTTTGTAACCGATGCTCGGGGAAAACTCACGTATGCAAGTCCGAATATGTTTATCCATACCGGATATACTCAGGAAGAAATAATCGGGAAATCGTATATCCGTTTAATTGCTGATGAAGACCGTGGTCGTATAGTACAACATTATATTACTTGCACGAACAATGGCACTATTGATACCTCAATAGAGTTTCGTGTACGACGTAAAGACGGGACAAGTGTGTGGGCAGAACAGTCAACACGAATCGTTCGGGACGCGGAAGGAAAACCGATTCAATACAGCAATGTTGTACGTGATATAACGGGACGCAAGTTAGCGGGGACTGCTTTGAAAGTGAGCGAAGCAAGTCTGAAAGAAGCGCAACGCATCGCACGGATGGGGAATTGGAAACTTGATTTAGTTCAAAATATCCTTACGTGGTCAGATGAAATTTACAGGATTTTTGAAATAGACCCTGCGCGCTTTGGAGCCTCGTACGAAGCGTTTCTTGACCTTGTGCATCCCGAAGACAGAGAGATGGTGAACCGTGTTTACACTGAATCTGTGAAGAACAGAACGCCGTATGATGTTGTCCATCGTCTCAAGTTTTCTGATGAACGGATAAAATTTGTCCATGAGCGCTGTGAGACATTTTACAATGAACAGGGACTACCAATCTCTTCGCATGGCACAGTTCAGGATGTGACTGAACGGATAAAGATGGAAGAAAATCAAAAAGTTCTCCAGTCACAATTAATACAGGCACAGAAACTGGAAAGTCTTGGAACGCTCGCAAGCGGGATTGCACATGATTTCAATAACATTCTTACGATGGTCATCGGTCATGCATCTCTGCTTGATAGAAAAATTGGAACTGATAGCGGCGTTCATGAAAGTCTTGGAGTTATCCAGCAGGCGGCACAGCGTGGCGCTTCGCTTGTCAGGCAACTTCTCACGTTTGCACGGAAAACCGAAACATCGAGAGAAGCGGTTAACATTAATTCTATGGTGAATGAAGTTGCAAAGTTTATCGGCGAAACATTTCCCAAAACAGTTCGGCTTTCCATTCATCCGGCAAACAAACTTCCCTTTATTCTGGCAGATTCCACACAGATACATCAGGTACTGATGAATTTCTGTGTCAATGCGCGTGATGCAATGCCGAACGGCGGAATTCTCTCCATCTCTACCAATGTAATACCCGGTGAAAGCATCATACACAAATTTCCCGGCGCAACAAACCCGGAATATATCGAACTCTGTGTGTGTGATACCGGAACAGGGATGGATGAAGGAACGGTGAGGAGAATTTTCGAACCATTCTTTACAACAAAGGAACTTGGCAAAGGAACAGGGCTTGGACTTTCCGTGGTCTCCGGTATCGTGGAAACGCATGGGGGATTTATTGATGTTTCTTCAACGGTTGGGAAGGGAACAACGTTTTCAGTCTATCTTCCCGTGCAAAAAGAATCAGGCAGTACGAAACTAGTTGAGGAAGTGAAGAAGGAAATCCCCGGAGGAACAGAAATAATTCTTGTCATCGAGGACGAAGTAATCCTTATGAATTTGTTGACGGGGCTTCTTGAAGCGAAAGGTTACACCGTTCTCACCGCGTACGATGGCGAAGAAGGCATTCAAAAGTATGTAGCACACTACAAAAATATTTCCGTTGTGCTTTCAGATTTGGGACTTCCGAAACAGAGCGGAGAAGGTGTAGTGAAAAGTATTATGTCGTTTAATCCGAAGGCAAATGTCGTTGTCGCGAGCGGCTACATTGACCCGTTCGTTAAATCAGAATTATATAAAGCAGGCGTGCGGCAATTCATTCAAAAGCCGTATGCACCGAATGAATTGTTGAAAACGATTCGTGAAACGATAGATTCCAAGAAGTAACTGAGGTTACACAAGTGTGAAAAAAACATGTATTAGCTATTTATGTAGATTTTAAGCATTAATAATCTTCTTTGGTACATTAACACTCCAGCGCGGTTACCTAACTCTCCAGTATGTACAATAATGCTCCATCGGACCCATCCCCCGGCCCCTTCCCTATTTCATAGGGAAGGGGAGGGCTTTACAGATAACTCAAACGTTGTCACTCCCTTCCTTTCGCAGAAGGGAAGGGCCGGGGATGGGTTAATAATTTTTTTGAACCACCCTTACCCGTTTGCCTTCAACACATTCTGCCGCAACTCATCTCTGTATTCATTCATCTTCTTCATAATTGACGGATACTTTAATCCGAGAATACGGAGTGCGAGTAACGCCGCGTTCGCCGCGCCATCAATTGCAACAGTCGCGACGGGAACACCGCTCGGCATTTGCACCATCGAGAGAAGTGAGTCAAGTCCGTTGAGTGATTTGGATTTGATGGGAACGCCGATAACGGGCAACGGAGTTTTTGCGGCAATGACTCCGGCAAGATGCGCCGCGCCGCCCGCTCCTGCAATAACCACCTCGACTCCGCGTGCGAGCGCGGTCTCAGCGTAATGCAATGCTTCATCAGGCGTGCGATGCGCGGAGAGAATTTTCCATTCACACACAACACCAAATTGTTCCAGCGTTTCCTTTGCCGGCATCATCGTTTCTGTGTCGGATTTACTTCCCATGATGACAGCAACTATTGGTAATCGTTTCCCTTGTGTGGTTGTTTTTCTTTTAGAAGGATTCATAGTTTTTCCTTGTTTGTTCTCTGTCATTTGTCAATTAGTTGTAGGACGAAATTTATTTCGTCCCTTAATAGTCGAATTAAAATTCGACCTACATTTTTTCAGAGGCTCGTCTTAGTCTGTCCATCACCGCAACACCGAGTCCGGTTTCAGTGACAGTTTCAATTAAAATGATTTCACTTCCAAGTTGGTCAAGTGCGCGTAACTTATCAAACAATTGTTGTGAGAATCCTTCTATCGTTTCCGGAAGTTTATGAAATGTACTTCCGTTCGATAGTTCAAGAAGTTCAGAGCTGTACACTAACGCGCTTGTTTTTTTTCCTTCGTGTTTGAATTGATGGAGCGCGTGTTTGAGTTGTGCTACGTTCCGGTGTTCAATCAATACAACTTTTGCTTTTGGCGCATAATGGCGGTGGCGCGTTCCCGGTGAGCGTTTCAGTAGTTCAATCTCTTTTGATGTTTGAACTGTGCCAATTGCTTGTTCAATCCGTTCACGCGAAATTCCTCCCGGGCGGAGAATTGTCGGTGGATTTGTTGTTGTATCAAGTACGGTTGATTCGACTCCAATCTCTGTCGGTCCTGCATCAAGAATCATTTCAATTTTTCCGTTCAAATCATCAAAAACATGCTGTGCAGTTGTAGGACTTGGTTTGCCGGAAAGATTTGCGCTCGGTCCGACGATGCCGCGTTTCAATGCTCTTATAAGTGCAAGCGGAACTGCATGATTCGGCATTCGAAGTGCAATCGTATCCAATCCCGCAGTAACAATCTCAGGAACAATGGATGAATGTTTGACAACCAACGTCAACGGTCCGGGCATGAATGTTTCAGCAAGTGTTTGGGCTATGGGAGAAATATCTTTTCCAAGTTCAAACAATTGTTCGATGGAAGCGATATGAACAATGAGCGGATTATCTGCCGGTCGTCCTTTTGCCGCAAAGACTTTTCTTACCGCTTCAGGGTTTAGCGCGTCTGCACCGAGTCCGTACACCGTTTCGGTCGGGAAAGCGACGAGTCCGCCGCGAAGTAATACTTCTGCCGCATCATCTATAAATATTGGTTCAGGAGTGGCAGAAGAAATTTTAATAAACCGTGTGTTCAATGTTCCGTTGGTTGTTATACGCTGTTGGATAAATTTAAAAAGTAAACACTTTGTCAGCCTCAACTGTCCACTGAGCAAGTTCCGCCATATTACTGATTTCAACTCCTTCCACCAACTGGAGACTGCGAATCCCACGAGCATCGGCACAAGAACCGCACGCTTTAATCTTACCGCTTTTTGAAATCACAGATTTTACCATCCGTTCAATGTTGTAGTAACCTTGTGGCGTCGTTTGATTTGAGATTGCACAACCGACTGCGTCTGCCATGAGGAAAACGTTTACCTGTACAGTCGGGTGGTCCTTCTGAAGAGCCATCGCCAAACGGAATGCGTTGTAAGCTTTTTCTGTGCCGTACGGAGCGTCGTTGATGAGAAGAAGAATGTTCATGTCAATATTGTTGTTGCTGAAAAATGCATATGGTTAAAGTTTCACCGGTATTTTGAGAAATTTCGATCCGAGGGTGAGGATGATGCGGAGTATTTCCTTTCTCATTCCAAACGGTGAGATCCACCATTGCTCAAACAAAACTTTTCCGAGATGCCAAGTCCGTCCTATGTTTCGGAG
>JACPVN010000501.1 GCA_016191715.1 Ignavibacteriota bacterium
AAAAAACAGAGAACCTAATTTTCATTCAAAAGAATTAAGAAAGCAGGTCTTTCAGCACATAAAACAACACGCTGAAGACAAAGAAATCTGGCTCGATTGTATTAATGGGTAAGTTGACCACGCACATTGCTTGATTTCATTAGGAAAGGAACAAAGTATCAGCAAACTCGCCCAACTTATTAAAGGCGAATCATCGTTCTGGATAAATCAAAACAATCACACGACAGGAAAATTTTTATGGCAGGATGATTATTGGGCTGTCAGTGTCAGCGAAAGTCACCTTGAATCTGTGCGGGATTATATTCACCATCAAGAAGAACATCATCGCGAAAAGACTTTTGTCGAAGAAGTGAACGAATTTATGGAAAAGTATGGATGGAAGTTAATTGAAGAATCAAATGAGAAGTAAATGCTTGCTCTGTTCAGTTTGCTAAAGCAAACTGCAATAGATACATTCCTCATCAAGGACAGATGGTCATAAAAAATTGATACGCCATCTATTGCAGTCCGCTTTAGCGGACTGATACTGGATAAAAGGGAAGAAGCAAGTGAACCAACCTTGACGAGGTGAGGTTGGGCTTGTTGATTTAGGTTTAACTGCAAAAGTTCGCCTCACTTCTCCTCCCTACGGTTCATAGACAATCTCCGTGCAAAACTTCGTGAAATAATTTTTCTTGAAAATTAATTGAGTCGTCCTTTACTCCTCCTCTGGACTTCTTTGTTCTATCTTACATTAAACTCTGATGGGGCACGGGCCTTATTTGATATGCGGACTTCATCAATTTTTCCCTTAAAAAAATCTCCTGTTCCAGCGAACCAAGTATAAGCTCCAATTGTCACCATATTTCTCCCACCACCTCTTTGGGCACAATTCATTAAAGCTGAATAATTCATAGTTGTGTCAAGATTACCTTCTATGTACAATTTGATTGTAGCACCATCATAAGTACATGCAATGTGAATCCATTGATTTGGAGAATAGCTTGATGCTGAGATAAGTTCAGCGTGTATATCATAATTGCAAATAAAAACAGAGACCTTATTCTGAGGTCGTAAATTCAGAACAAAATTATTTTCTTGTCCTGTAGAAAAAATTTGTCTGCTCGAACCAGATATAAATTCATCTGGATATATCCAAGCCTCTACCGTTATTTGATTTGTCAAATTATAGATGGAAGCAGGATCTCCAATATATATCTTATCTGATGTACCATTGAAACTCCTTGCCTTCCCAAACTTCCCATTCACAATGGTCGTCCCTGTTGCTGTCCCACTATAACCATTGCCACTCGCATCATTGACTAAAGTGCCGCTTGTTTCATTCATATGCCAAAGTGCAATGGTATAAGAATCGGGTTGATATTCTTTAAGTCCTGCAGACATTGTAACAATATTTGAGTACTTACTTTTGTTTTTATCTATAGCAATTCTTACTCGGAAATAATACGTTGAATCAACATGATAATTTCCGTTCACAGTTGTTGTAAATGTATTTTGAAAATTGCTTGTGGGAACAGAAAGATAGGTGACAACAAAAGCAGAAGCGTTTGGTGTCGCTTGTTCAATTTCGTACGTGATAGAAATTTTGGAATTATTTGAGTAACTATTCGGGTCGTAAATCTTTAATCTTACGGCTGTATCAGCCAACATACTGACAGAATCAAGTCGCGGCACTTTCAATTCAACTTTTGAATCAACCGGATTACTAAAGTCCTTCTCCTTGCATGAGAACAACCCTGCGAGAATCATGCACAAAAAAAAGAAAAGTACTTTACGTTTCATTTATACTCCACAATATCAAAATCATACAAGTCAACGTAACTTCCGTCATCAAACGGTTTGGGTTGCCACGAACGGACATGGACAACGGGTGTGTCGGGGTTTTGATAGTCCACCATCAAAAAGAGAAATCCGTTATCTGAATAGTTGCTCGATTTCCATTCCTGCTTGCAGGAAACACCGTAAATCTGTGGAATCTTTTCATGCCGGATAATTTTTATTTCATCAAACCGCACACTGAGAAATGAATTGGATTTGAAGGCACGCTCTTTCAATCCATCAATATATGCACGCTTCGACATTTGAATAAATTTTACTTTATCTTTTGAAAGAGAACTTCCACGTAACATATCGTCTGCGTTCTGCTTCTCTTTCAAAACTGTTCCTACGATTATCAACGCCTCATCGGAATAGACCTTTTCAAGAAATTCGATGTCCTTTGAATTGTACGCCAATCGGAACCGCTCTAAAAAATCAAGAATCTTTATTCTTGTGGTTGAATCTATTGATGAGGTTCCGTCTTCGAGAACGGATGCCATATCATAATTCGGAATTACTGCCCGGACAGAAGTAATACTTCCTTCCTTCGAAAACATGAAGATGAGATTCTGCACATCGCTTGCTTCCGTTTCACCGAGATTAACTTTTACGGAAATACTCCGCACATCGTAATACGCTCCGCGCTCACGTTCCACAAGTTGCGGCTCGTACAGTTTGCGCGCAGTATATGCTTTATTAGCAAGCACAAAGCGTTCGAACACCGCAAACGCATCATTCGTGAACATCGGTTTGATGGTTTTCAAATCGCCGGTTCCTTTACTGAGGCGATTCATTTCCAACAGCAAGGTCTCTAATGTCTGTTGAAATTTTTGTTTCAACTGCGGAACATTATCGCCGCCGATGAGATTCACTTTTGCTTTTACCTGAGCAAACGAACA
>JACPVN010000502.1 GCA_016191715.1 Ignavibacteriota bacterium
AGTTTCAGCGCAAGTTGGACGCGAGCGATTCTTATGGGGCAATAGTTATGGTGACAAGATGATTCTCTCAGACAATGTTCGCTTGTATGATTTTATCAGAGCGGATGTTGAATACAAGTCATTCAAATATACTTTTCTTCATGCTTGGTTGATGGGAAGAAAGGAATTAAAAAGGTATGTTCTTCCTGTTAGTGATTCACCACTTGATGCAATGATAATTGATGAACCTGTTCTTGCAGATAAATATTTCGGCGCGCACCGCTTTGAGTTTGCCTTCTCACCAAAGTTTACACTTGGATTTCAGGAGATGGTAATTTACAGTAATCGTTCCCCCGACCTTGCATACTTGAATCCTGTAACATTTATTGAATCTGCACAACGTTCTCGTGAGGAACGGGATAATGTTCTTTGGGCTTTCGATGCTAAAACTCATTTGCTACCAAATACTGAGTTGCAAGGTTCTATCGTTTTCGATGATATTAATTTTCCTAAGTGGGGGACGAGTTCAGTACAAAATAAATTCGCATATCAAATCGGAGCGATGGTTGTTGACCCGTTCAGAATTGAAAACATTTCACTTGCAATTGAATATACAAGAGCGGAGCCATACATCTTTTCTCACAATCGTTCAAGAGATAATGACTATGGAAGTCTCGGAAGAATAATGAGCCATCACATCGGACCTAACTCCGATAGTTGGTTCTTCAAGTTTGATTTTCAACCGACTCATCGTCTCTCAACTTCTCTCCGATTTGAATTTCAAAGAGAAGGGGAAAATGTTTTAGATGCATACGGAAGATTGATTCAAAATGTTGGTGGAGATTTTCTTATCCCCAATCGAGATATTGATCCACAGGAACAGGAGTTTCTTGCAGGCAAACGCGTTACTACAAGTATTGGTCAGGCATTTATCACGTATGAAATTGTGAATGAGATATTTGTTGATGCGCGCTATCAGTTCATAAAACGAAACGATTTTGCAAACAACAGTTCAACGCTTGACCATGATTATGGTCTTGCTCTCCGCGTAGATTTCTAAAATCCCCCTTTTGGATTTCAAGCGGGCTTTTCCTAATTTTGTACCGCAAACTTTGATTTGCAATCCAATTCACTCGAAAATCATTTCAAACATCATCATAAAGGAACACAACATGGCTCTTTCAGTTGGAGATAAAGCTCCTAATTTTACACTCGTTGACACAGATAGAAAAGAACGTTCACTCTCAGAATTTGCAGGCAAGAAACTTGTTCTGGCATTTTTACCCGGCGCATTCACCGGCGTTTGCACAAAAGAAATGTGTACGTTCCGTGATGCCGCGGCAAATCTTTCTTCGCTCAATGCACAGGTTGTCGGCATCAGCGTTGATTCTCCGTTTGCCAATAAAGCATTCGCCGATGCAAACAAGTTGACGTTCCCGATGCTTAGCGATTGGTCACGCGAAATAATCAAACAATATGCAGGTGTGCATGATGACTTTGCAGGTTTGAAAGGCTATTCAGCATCGAAGCGCGCAGTGTTTGTGCTTGATGCAAATGGCGTTGTGAAGTACGCATGGGTTTCCGAATCACCGGGCAACGAACCGCCGTACGATGAAGTGAACAACGCATTAGCATCGTTCTAACATGAAATTGAAAGTTGGAGACAAAGCCCCCGACTTTTCTTTGTCTGATGCTTTTGGCAACATCGTTTCCTTAAAAAATTTCAAGGGAAAGAAACTCGTCTTATATTTTTATCCAAAAGATGATACTCCCGGATGCACAAAAGAATCGTGTTTGTTCCGGGATAATCTTGCACGGGTGAAATCAAAAGGAGCAGAGATTGTCGGCATGAGTGCGGACTCAGTGAAGTCTCACGCGAAGTTTGCCGAGAAGTACGAACTGCCCTTCACGTTATTGAGCGATGAAAGCAAAGAAATCATCAACGCATATGACGTTTGGCAACAAAAATCGTTCATGGGAAAGAAATACATGGGCATCGTGCGAACAACATTTATCATTGATGAAAAAGGAACGATCGCTCACATCTTTGAAAATGTAAAAGTAGCAAATCATACAGAAGAAGTTTTAGAGTTACTCTGATAATAATTCTCGTCATGCTGAACTTGTTTCAGCATCTGACTAACGTGCGATAGACCCTGAAACAAGTTCAGGGCGACGCTGGTTATTTATTATCAATTAAAAATAAAAGGAAAACGAAATGACTGAATCTCATATTCACGTCGGGGACATGGTTCCCGATTTTACTATTGATGCCTTCGACCCGACCGAACACGGTTTTGTCGAAGTCAAACTGAAAAACAATTTGAAGAAAAAGAAATGGACAATTCTCTTTTTCTATCCGGCAGATTTTACGTTTGTTTGTCCGACCGAATTAGCCGACCTCGGAGCGAAACATGCTGAGTTGAAGAAACTCGGCGTTGAAGTAATTTCCGTCAGCACGGATACGAAATATACGCATCTCGGTTGGCATCAATCGGAAGGAATGTTGAAGAACGTGAAGTACCAAATGGGTGCAGACCCGACCGGAAAACTCTCTCGCATGTTCGGCGTGTATGAAGAACCGAGTGGTTTGGCAATGCGCGGAACATTTATCATCTCTCCCGAAGGACGACTCGTCGGTTCGGAAGTAAGTTTTGATAATGTCGGACGAAACGCTGAAGAGTTGGTGAGAAAAATGAAAGCGCATGTGTATGTTACCGCTCATCCGGGCGAAGCATGTCCGGCAAAGTGGGAAGTGGGAGATAAAACTCTCACCCCCGGCGCTGACCTTGTTGGTAAAGTCTATGATACGTTGAAGAAGTAATGGTTTATCTGACAAGAAAAGAATATTTCTGTGCATCGCACCGGCTGTTCAATCCCAAGTTCAGCGATGAAAAGAACTTGCAGATTTACGGCAAGTGTGCGTATGCAAACGGGCATGGACATAATTACGAACTCGAAGTTACTGTTGTCGGTGAACCTGTGGATGAGACCGGAATGATTCTCGATTTGAAGATTCTTTCGGACATTATCAAGAAGGAAATCACCGACAAGGTTGACCATAGGCATCTGAACATTGACGTTGATTTTTTGCAAGGCATCATTCCGACTGCGGAGAATATTGCAATTATTTTTTGGAATATTCTCGCTCCGAAAATTCCGGTAGGGAAATTGTATTCGCTCAAAGTCTATGAGACGCCAAACAACTTCGCAGAGTATCGGGGTTGAACTTGAAGAAGAAACTAACACAAACTCAACAACTCGAATCAACGGTCAAG
>JACPVN010000503.1 GCA_016191715.1 Ignavibacteriota bacterium
ACTCGCCCAACTCGTATCGTGCCACGCGATGATTGCTCCACCCTCGCCGTCACTTGCAATGACAGGAAACCTTTGTTGACCCACCGCGGTTGAGATGGCATTATTCACCGATGGGTCTGTTGACCATTGAGAATATGATGAAGATGAAAATAAAACTATTGCTGTCAACAACAGCATGAAAGATAAAAGAAAACGTTGCATAAAAAATCCTTTGTTACTTATTGAAAAACATGATTTAAGATTCTGCTACACACCCTCATGTGAAAAATGCACAGATGCGTGTTGAACTTTTGTTTGTGATGCACTGTAAAAAGTCGGCAGAACAATAAAGAACAAAGGATTCTTTTCTTGAAGAATTCCTGATGATGCTGATAATACATTTCAACAACGAATTGAGAACAGATGACTTCGTTGTCTCAGTATAAATCTACTTTTCTTTGATGAGTTTGACCATACCATGTTTGTGGTAGAGTTTTCTTCCTATGATGAAGAGCAAAAGATGGATTACGAAGGGGTGAAGAGAAGAAACAACTGTTCCTTGCTAAATTTCTCCCCGAAGCGATTTTGTAATAACTTCTGCTTTGCAATGGACGTGAAGTTTGCGGTAAATATTTTTAATATGCACCTGCACTGTCTGCATCGCGATGTTCATCCTGTCGGCAATCATCTTGTAACTCAATCCATCCACTAGCCCAACAACAACTTCACGCTCTTTTTCAGTCAGGACAGAAATTGAAACAGGTTTCGGACGATTCCCATGAAAGAATGAGATAACTCTCGATGCAATCTCCGGTGACATCGGCGCGCCGCCACTACGAAGCATCAGAATTCCCTCCTTTATTTGACGGAACGGTGTATTTTTTAACAAGTAACCAGACGCTCCGGTGCAGAGTGATTGAAATATCTTGTCCGGGTCGTCGTGGACTGTGAACATAATAATTTCGGTTTCAGGAAAGTGTTTCTTCATGAAACGAATACCTTCAATACCCGACATACCCGGCAAGCCAATGTCGCAAAGGACAACATCGGGTGTATTATTGGTATTAACAATTTCCCGAAACGCTTCCATTGATTCCACAGAGACTCCGCAGAACATTTCTTTCTGAGTATCGAGGTAGTTTGATATCGCAACTCGTACCTCTGCATCGTCTTCAATGATTCCAACACTAATCATGACGTTAAGATAAAAGTATTCGGGTAGGAAAACATACCATGTTTGTGGTAGTTCGTCGAGTGTTCATGAGAGTTTCAATTCTACGAAAATCTGTGTCCCCTGATTGTTTGAAATATCAAAATTCGCGCCGATTCTTTTTGAACGTAAAAGCATATTGTTCAATCCGTGGTGTGAATGAGAAACTTTTTCCGGAAGTCCTCTCCCGTTATCGTTCACCGTAAGTCTCATGCGATTACCAGTCTGTTCCAAGACAATTCTCACATCATTTGCTTCTGAATGTTTAGCAATATTGTTAATGGCTTCCTTGAAAATCAGGTAAAGGTTTTGCCGGAGATCCACCGGAATCTTTCTCATGGGGTCAAGTCCATTGGTCGAAAAATGGACTGCGATATCTTTCGGTGTCAGGATATCTAACGCGAATGTTTTCATCCTGCTCGTCATATCACCAAAGGTATCATGTCGAATATCAATTGACCAAACGATATCACTGAACGTACGAATTACTTCACGACTGACGATGCCGATTGCCTGAGCGGAAGTCTGAATTTTTTCTTCGCTAGAAGTGCTTTGAATGGTTTCAGAATGAACCGCGATTCTCGTCAAGGCAGAACCAAGGTCATCGTGAAGGTCAGTTGCGATGCGAAGACGAAGCCGCTCCATCTCCACAAATTTCTGAAGTCGAAGACGATAGATTGAATATAAAACTGCCGAAACAAGTATGATGACAACTGCGTAGAACCACCACTGTTGCCAGAACGGAGGAAGAATTGTAAAACTGAGTCTGGCGGGAATTCGGCTGAAGATTCCACCTGCATTTACTGCCCGAACCAGAAACTCATAATTTCCCGGTGTGAGACTTGCATAATTCACTCCTCTTTGTTTTGTTAACTGACTCCAGTCATGGTCCGCCCCCACGAGTTTATATTGGTAGCGTAACACCTCGCCCATGCCGTAACCGATGCTAAAAAATTCAATGTGGATGTTGTTTTGTCCGGGAAAAAGTTCCACATCAACTAATTCAATCTCTCCTACTTCAGAAACCGGGTATTGAGTTCCGGCAATTCTTATTCCGCTGATGTAAATTGGAGGCGCACGATACTGTTCCTCTAATTTTGGAATGAGTCGGGAAACGCCTTGTGCAGTTCCGAACCAGAGTTGGTTGGCTTTATCGCGAATGGCAACCGTCACATATTCGTTGGCTAATCCATCTGCCTGAGTATAATGCCGGACTTGACCGGTGGCAGGTTCGAGCCGATCAACGCCGCGAAGTGTTCCGATATAAATACGCCCCCATTCATCTTCAGTAATACACCGGACATTGTTGCTGCCGAGTCCTTCCTTCATTGTATAATAACGGAAACGGGGAATTTCTTCGTTCGGAGATTCAAGAACACAGAGACCACGTTGGTTGGAGGATAACCACAAACGCCCGGCATGGTCAGTATAAAGATCGGTAATCATTCCCGGAACGACTCCGTTGCTCGTATCAAAAAATTGAAATCTTCCGTTACGGAAACGTGCGATACCGCCCTGATAAAATCCAAGCCAAAGATTTTTCCCGCTATCCTCCGCAAATGAAAACGGAGAAATGCGTTGCGGTAATCCGTCCATTTCCGAGAATTGCCTGATTTTTCCCGTTGACCGATTCCATCGCGCAACGCCACAATCTTTCGGATCCCCGGTTCGAGTGCTTATCCAAATATTCCCCTCGTCATCCTCATAAAGCCGTGAAAGATTATTACTCACCAGACCATCTTCACGTGTATAAATTTCCTGAGGAGTTTGTGCAAATACTTCTTCATAACTTTTGGTTCGAGAAAAGCGGTACAACCCTTCGTTCGTTAACGCCCACCACTCGCCGCTCCTATCGCGAAATACATATTGTGAACCATAACGCGATAAGGAACCCGCCGGAATATTCGGTCGAACAGATTTGAATCGAATTCCGTCAGTCCAATTGATAAACCAGTTTTGACTTACCGCGATAACATGACGTTCTTCCTCCTCAAACATTGCGGTGATATGTGAACTACCTAAAC
>JACPVN010000504.1 GCA_016191715.1 Ignavibacteriota bacterium
GTGTAAGATGGACCGCTGTTGCAACATTGCTTCCGGTTTTGATGGGAGTGATTCTTTGTTTTCTCATTGCGCAAGTGTGGTTGCTGTTCATTCAGTAACATTGATTATTGTCTGTCTCATCAGCCACAACTTATCCAAACAACACTTCAACATCTTCCCGCGTAATCAATTTCATTAGTCCCGATTCTGCGGTGATGATGGAACAAACAAGCTCTTTCTTCTTCTCCTGTAATTGAAGTATTTTCTCTTCAATCGAATCTTTCGTGATAAGTTTGTAGGAAAAAACTTTTTTCGTCTGACCAATGCGATGAGTCCGGTCAGTTGCCTTCGCTTCGACTGCCGGATTCCACCACGGGTCATAATGAATCACATAATCTGCCGCGGTCAGATTCAATCCGGTCCCTCCTGCTTTTAAACTAATCAGAAACAATTTCACATTTTCATCAGATTGAAAACGGAGAACACGTTCTTCCCTGTCTCTCGTCTGTCCATCCAAATACTCATAGTCCACTTCAAGACCATCGCAATGAACGGAAAGCACTTTCAGCATTTTCACAAACTGAGAAAAGACAAGCGCCTTATGATTCTCCGCAATCAAATCGCCGATCATTTCTTTCCACGCTTCAAATTTTCCCGACATTCCTTTGTATGATGGCTCAACAAGAAGCGGGTGACAACAAATCTGTCGTAACTTCATCAATCCCTCCAACACTTTAAACTTTGAGTGTTGCATCCCGACCGAATCAATAGATTTGAGAATCGCTGTCCGGTAATAATCACGCCAGTAATTGTACACAGAGAGTTGTGCTTTTTCCATCTCACAATAGACAACTGACTCCATCTTGGGCGGAAGTTCTTTCGCCACAACATCTTTCGTCCGTCGGAGAATAAACGGGTAAACAGTTCTCCTCAGCATCTCCGCCGCCGATTCATCTTTCTCTCGTTCAATTGGTTTTGCAAATTGATTTTGAAATCCTGTGCGCGAACCGAGCAGACCCGGATTCAAAAAATCAAACTGCGACCACAATTCCATCAAATTATTTTCCACCGGTGTTCCTGTCAACGCGAGACGGTGCTTCGACTGCAACAACTTCACCGTTTTCGTGTTTTGCGATGCGGGATTTTTTATATTTTGTGATTCATCAAGAATAACATAATGAAACTCAACATCCTTCAATGTTTGGATGTCACGACGTAGTACTCCATAGGTTGTAATCACAACTTGTTTACCGTTGATTTCATCTAACGACTTCAATCGTTGCAAGCCGGTGTGATTGTAAAACTCCAACGTCGGGGCAAACCGATTCGATTCGTTCAACCAATTAAACACAATCGAAGTCGGCACAACAATCAACGACGGCTTTATTGTACCGTTGGAATATTCTCGCTGAAGCAATGCAAGTGTCTGAATTGTTTTCCCAAGTCCCATGTCATCGGCAAGACATCCGTTGAACTGAAACTCCTTTAAGAAATTCAACCAATCGTATCCCGCTTTTTGATACTTGCGTAACTTGCCTCCAAACTCTTTATGCAATCGTTTCGGTTTGATTGATTGAAATTGCCTGAACTTCTCACGGTATGAAACCACTGATTTATCCTGCTTGACGATCTGTGCTTCCGTAAACAATTGGTCAATCAATGAAACATGACCGCGTGCTAATTTCCATTCAGAATTCTTTGCATCAGTGAGTGCAAACGCCCGCTTGAACTTTTTCATCCAATCTTGCGGAATCAAACCAAGTGTTCCATCCGTGAGTTTCACAAACTTCTCGTCGTTCTGAATACTTTGATACACATCCTTGAACACAGCCAGAACTCCATCAAACTCAACATTCATTTCAAGGTCGAACCAATCAATGCCGGAAGAAATTGCAACCGAAATATTTCCCCCGGTCCGCACTCTCAGCGATTTCAATTCTTCCTGTCCGAAAATTTCAAAACCAAGTTCAGCAAGTTTCGGAAGTTGATAGACTAACCAATCCAACGGCGTTTGCTTCGGCAAAAAATTATTGCTCGAATGTTCAAGCAAATTTGTTTCAAGCAATTCGCGCCGTGCCTGCGCCTCAAGTACAACATTTCGCTTGATGCGATAATATGTATTTTGCTCGGGAGAAGTAACAACGATAAATTCATTCTTGTTATGCGGTTGAACCTCCGTTGCATCATAGGCGCAGGCAAGACGGACAAATAAGTTCCCA
Source organism: Ignavibacteriota bacterium (assembly GCA_016191715.1). Taxonomy (GTDB): domain Bacteria; phylum Bacteroidota; class Ignavibacteria; order UBA10030; family SZUA-254; genus FW602-bin19. Next base: position 2,199 of record JACPVN010000504.1, read on the forward strand.
GATGTTTCTTTTAGGAAAAGTCTCTTCACGCATGGAAAGTCCCTCTCTACAACAGTAAAGTTCTCTCCAATAATTTTGTAGCGTTCAAGGAGACGCGGAAATATTTCCTGCCTGAATTTATTGTTGTCGGTTTTCGGGATTGCAATTATCCATTTTGATTTTTGAAGTTCGAGGTAATGTTCAATATCAAGATTGGAGACTTCAAACAATTTTTTCTCCGTCAAAATCCAGAGGGGTTTTGGAATAACTATTCGAGACTCTGACAACGACAGTGAGGAATCATTGACAAAGAGATGAGCTTCGAGAATATCTTTTGACTCGTCCGATGTCAGTCGAAATCCTAATTCACTTTTTTCTGAAATAATTTCAAGCCGTTCATCAAGGCGCGTCACATTATTACTAAGATAAACTTCTTTGGTTCTTATTTGTCGAAGAATTGTCGGAAAAAGTACTTGCGAAGCTAATGAAGTGTAACTTGTAGGTTTATAATAATTATTGAATGAAAGCGGAACGTTTAGCCCGCTATAACTTACAAGATGCGGAATGACAATTTTGTCAATTTCATCGTACTGAGGATTATCCCCGTTCAATAAGTATGTGATAGGTTCTAATCTCCCATCGCTTCCATCTTTCCTCAACATCAACCGAAATGCTTTGAGTGATGAATTATATTCATCAACGGTCAGGCGATATACCAATCTCCACGGTTGTTGCGTTTGGATGAGTGGTTGAACCTGCTGACGATTTGCAAGTAACTTTTCGATTTTTTTGTTCCATAGGGGCGCGGCAGGTTTCTTAACTTGAGGCGGAAACAATTTCAGTAGTAGGGA